>CAIXHI010000110.1 GCA_903919215.1 uncultured Acidimicrobiaceae bacterium | reverse complement strand
TCTCCTCCAAGAACACGCCGCGCAGCCAGGCCTCGTACGCCGCTGAAGCGTGCACCGCGGTCATGAGGGCCTGCGGCCTGCAGGCCTCGGACATCGATGGCATCATCGGCACCAACCCCAGCGCGGCAGACGTACAGGCGATGCTCGGCATCCCCGAGGTCACCTACTTCGCCAACCCTCCGATCCCGGTGGGCAACCACATGGCCGCCGCCGTGGCCGCGGTGCACAGCGGTCAGTGCGACACCGTGCTCGTCTACCACGCGGCATACCGACTGCCCTGGAACACGGCTTCGGCGCTCAAGGATCCGTTCCGTGGTCTCGGCCCCACTGCACCCGGCCCTGGTCCCGACACCGTGGCCGGTGTCATCGGCTACACCGCCTGGGCATCGCGCTACATGCACGAGTTCGGCGTGCCGAAGGAGACGTTCGGCCGTATCGCGATCAACGGCCGCTCGAACGCGGTCAACAACCCGGCCGCAGCAATGCGCACGCCGATGACGATGGACGACTACCTGTCGGCACGCATGATCCGCTGGCCCCTGTGCCTGCTCGACATGGACGTTCCCGTCGACGGCGCAGATGCGTTCATCATCACCACCACCGAACGTGCCCGCGATCTGGCGCTGCCACCGGTGCTGATCAACGCCTGCACACTGGGCATGATCGACAAGGTTCAGGAAGAGCAGACACCCAGCCTGCGGCATCACGGCCATCACGTCGTGGTCAACAACCTCAAGGCCAAGAGCGATTTCTGGACCGACGGTTGCGACCTCTACTACGCGTACGACGGGTTCACCCCGATCACGCTGAACTGGCTGGAGAACGCCGGATGGTGCGGCCCCGGCGAGGCCGGTGCGTTCATCGAGTCCAACTGGGACGCAGAGAATTCGCGAATCATGATCAACGGCCGTGTGCCGCTGAACTCCCATGGCGGTGCCCTCTCGGAAGGTGGCACACAGGGTTCGGGCTATATCCGCGAGGCGGTGCAGCAGCTCCAAGGGCTGGCCGGTGAGCGTCAGATTGCCGGAGCGCGAACGGCGCTGCTGACCCTTGGCGGGTTCTTCTTCAACGCCCAAGGTCTCACTCTGGTGCGCGACTGAGACCCTGCCGACCCTGGTCTAGGGTGACGGCCGTCACTCAATTGCCACAATCGGGTACAATCCGTCAGCTGATTCGGATCGGCTACGAACTTCAAGGGGACACTGATGGCAGACATCTGCGCCGGACTCAACGTGCTCGAACTCGGCTCGGGCAGCGCGGCCGCTTCGATGGTGGGCATGGTGCTCGCCGATGGCGGCGCGCGTGTGCTCAAGATCGAGTCCCCCGAGGGTGACCGTCTGCGCACGGTGAACCCCAGTGGCTTCCTGGTCTGGAACCGCGGCAAAGAGAGCCTCGTCGCCGACCTGCGCACCGCCGAGGGCCAGGCCACGCTGAAGGAACTCGTCGCGCAGGCCGACATCGTGATCGAGGCCTTCACCCCCGGCACCACCACCGCGTGGGGTATCGACGCCGACGCGCTGCGAGCGATCAACCCCGCCCTCGTACACCTGTCGATCACCGGCTTCGGCAAGACCGGGCCGCTGGCCCACCTGAAGGGCTACGACTCACTGGTCGCCGCCAAGGCCGGCCTGTGGGCTCGCGGCGGCTTTGGTCACCGCGACGGTGCGCTGCTGTACCCGGTGCCGTGGGGCAGCTTCGGCGCGGCAATGCAATCCGTCGCCGGCGTGATGGCTGCATTGCGCGTCCGCGACCTCACCGGTCGGGGCCAAGCACTCGACGCCAACCTCGTTTCCGGCCTCGACCCGCTCGATTACTTCGTCAGCACGATCGTGCAGTTGGCGGCCAAGAAGGGGGGCGCTCCCAGCGGCGACATGCGCGCATCGATGAGC
>CAIXHI010000109.1 GCA_903919215.1 uncultured Acidimicrobiaceae bacterium | reverse complement strand
TTCACACTGATCATGGTCGCCGGGCTCACACAGGGCGATGCGAACGGCGGTGAGGTGCTGGTGCTGCTGTACACCGGCACTGTGCTGGGCCTCGCGATCGCCGGCCGCTGAAATCCCGCTTCCACCAGCGTCCACACAGCTCGACGGTGTCAAGCCCGGTCCTGCTCGTGAGCGCGCAACCACCGGCCATGCACCGACGGCGCGACGTCATCGACGTGGCCCGACCATCGAGTATGCGCGTAGTGCTGGCGAAAGTTGACGCTGATTCCTCAGAAGTGGGAACAGTGGAATCGAGTAACTCCGACAGCACTCGGCGGCTCGAGTGGCGACGCGGACCGGTGAACACAGCACGCCTGGCGCGCACGCGCCGGACCGGAACTGCTGTTTCACTTGGTGGCGGGGGCAGTGCATTCCGTCAACACATCGGAAACCCATCTGTCGCAAGATCGGTACCGACGGGGTTACGAAGCTGACGGGCGCCGAAATCTCGCTTGATCATCGCCGCTGTCGTGTTGGAGGGCCGCGCCCAGGCCCACGTCGCCCGTGGCTACAGGGGTGTCCAAAGGATGGGTCTCCCGACTCGTCACCAACCTCGACCAGTCGTCACCCGCCTTGTCATGCGAGAGATCGCTGACCTGCCTGGAATTTGGCCGTCGAGATCCGCACACACGTTGTTGAGCTTGGTGGCTCCGCCAGATCGGTCACTCTCGAGGCGATCGGCCACGTACACCATGAGTTCGGTGAACTTGCGTTCGTCGAACATTGTTCTCATGGACCCATCCTGCCTAGCGGGTGCTACGTCGGACTGCACCGACGAGCGGTGTCGTCGCCGCTACAGCCATCTGCAAGGGCATACGATTACCCGCACCGCCCAGGCAAGGGAGGTCGCCACATGATTCCGTTCGGCCCCACCGTCCACGTACTGCGCGTGTCGCTTCGCGACGTCGAACCGGAGGTGTGGCGACGGGTGGTGGTCCGCTCCGACATTGCCCTGCCCAAGCTCGCCCGAATTCTCGAGCAGACGATGGGTTGGGAGGGCTACCACCTCCACTTGTTCGACGTCGCCGGCGTCCTCTTCGGCGTCACTGGTGAGGACGCCGACCACCTCATCAGCGAGAAGGCAGCCAAGGTTCACCACGTGCTGCCGCAGATTGGCACGTCGTTGCGTTGGGACTACGACTTCGGCGACGGATGGGAACACGACGTGGTGACCGAGACGATCGAGTCACCCGTGGACGGCGAGCGCTACCCGATTTGCCTCGACGGCGCGATGGCCTGCCCGCCCGAGGACTGCGGTGGAGTGCCCGGCTACGACCACCTACGGGCAGTGCTGGCCGACCCGACCCATCTCGAGCATCGCCGCCTGTCGGAATGGGCACCCACCGGCTTCGACGCGACGGCCTTCGACGTCACCGACGTGAACCGCCGCCTGCGCGGCCGGTGAACGACCACCGGCCTGGACGAATCCGCGCCAGTACCTCATCACACCCTTGTGGCATCGTCCGGCCATGAGCACGGAACAGCATCAACACGTCACGATCGATCACACCAGCGCCGACTACTGGCTCGCCAGGATGCACCATTTCGCCGACAACGCCCGAAGCCATGGCGACCGGGAAGGCGCTGCACGCCTCGACCTCCTCGCCGAAGACCTGAGTGCCTGCATGGCGGCCGACTGGCGCGATCGGCTCGGCAAAGCGGTCGCCCATTGGGATTACCACATGTGGATCAGCAGAAGGCCGGATGGCCTGTTGAGCGTCCGCATGCAACTTCGACCCACCCACCTCGCGGCATAACGGCGAAGGTGCGCCGAGTCGTCGGCACTGCGCGACGGGCTCGCCTCCTATTCGCCACGCGAACGAACCGCGCCCATACGGGCTGGGGTAGCCAGAGGCGGGCCGAATCGCGCCCGACCTCGGGGGCAGGGGCCAGAACGACGAAGGCCCGGACCTTGCGGTCCGG
>CAIXHI010000108.1 GCA_903919215.1 uncultured Acidimicrobiaceae bacterium | reverse complement strand
TCTTCGATCGGGTACCGAGCACGGTGTTGCTCCTGCAGGTCATCGGCGGTGCGGTTGCGATCGGAGTGCTTGCCCTCTATCTCAGCTTGCTCGGGCGCGGTGCCACGACTTCGCTGGTCGCGTCGATGGTCGTGATCATGATCCTGTTCGTGTCGTTCGACCTCGATCGGCCACAGCGCGGCTTCATCACGGTCCCGTTCGCATCGCTGACGGACGCTCGCGCGCAGATGGATGAACCACCGGCGGTGACGGTCGCACCCTGACTGGCGTCAGTTGGTGCCGAAGACGAGTTCACCGATGCGGCCCAGCAGCGCGCCGGCCGCCGGGGTGGCAGCGGGGTAAGCCTGTGTGAGGCCGGCCCCCAGCATTCCGTTGTCGACCACCAGCGTGACGCCGCTGATGTAGTTGGCGGCCCGGCTGCACAGGTACAGCAGGGGGTACGCCTGATCCTCTGCACTGGCCGGGGGGATGCCGGCGTCGCCGCGGTAATCGCTGCCGAAACCCAACCATTGCTCGGCGTTCGCCTGCGCGAGTGGGGTGTCGGTGGGCCCGGGAAGGATGGCGTTGATGCGGATGCCGCGCTTCAGCAGTGGGAACGCTTGCCGGGCGACGTATGCGTTCATCGCCTGCTTGCTCCATCGGTAGTTGGCGGTACCGGGGTGCGCCTCGATCCACGCTGCCGCCGACTCGAAGTCGGGTGTGTCGAGGTACTCGCACAGCAGGGGCAACTCGGGCTCCCACCCCAGCCCGGCCATGGACGAGACCATGCCGATCGTCGAACCTCGCGGCAGGCGGTCGTCGGCGAGCAGTCGCTCGATGAGATGTCGGTGGCCGATGAAGTTGACCTTCTCGATACCGGGCGTGCCCTCGGCGACTCCGGCGCACGCCAGCACCACGTCGATCGGCCCGCTGATGGAGGCCAATGCCTCGTCGATTCCGGGACGGTCGCACAGGTTGATGTGAACGGCCGTCACGCCGGCGAGCGTGATCGGTGCGATGTCCATCACCACGACCTCGGCACCGAGGCCGAGCGCAAGTTTCGCCGCAGCCGCACCCATACCGGTGGCTCCACCCACGACCACGACGCGCTTGCCCGCGAAACCGAAGATGTCGAGTCCCATATCTTCCCCCTCTGTCGTCCCCCGGTGAGGACACTAGGCGGTGAGGACGAGTCGTACAGTCACGTGGATGTGCACCGGTCGCGGTGACGTGTGAGAGGGGTGTTGTCATGGACGAAGTTGAGTCGCCAGACCCGTTGGTGGTGCTCGAGCGTCGCGCGCATGTGGGTGTGATCACGCTCAACCGGCCCGGTGCCCGCAACGCGATCAACGCTGCGATCACAGTGGCGATCGCAGATGCCATCGAGTCACTCGAGGCCGATGACGACATCTGGGTGCTCGTGATCACAGGTGCTGGCGACAGGTCGTTCTGTGCGGGCGCCGATTTGAAAGAAATCGCCGCGGGTGCTCCGAAGATCGACCCGGCGGCTCCGCAGCGCGATTACGGCGGATTCGCTGGCATCACCGGTCGGCGGTTCATCAAGCCGGTGATCGCCGCCGTCAATGGCGCTGCGCTCGGTGGTGGCACCGAGATCTGCATGGCGTGCGACCTCGTAGTTGCCGACGAGCACGCAACGTTCGGGCTTCCCGAAGTGCGCCGTGGCCTGTTCGCTGGAGCGATGGGTCTGGAACGGCTTCCCCGTCGTGTGCCGCCGGCGATCGCGATGGAGTTGATCCTCACGGGACAGGCAATCGACGCCGCGCGGGCGCTGCAGCTTGGTCTCATCAACCGCGTCGTGCCGCGTGGTTCGTGTGTCGCCGCTGCTGTGCAGTTGGCAGAGGTGATCTGCGAAGGGGCGCCGCTCGCGATCCGTTACTCGAAGGCAGTCGCTCGAGCGTCGTTCTCGATGGGGGAGGACTCGGCGGCCGCCGACGTTCGCGACCTGCGGCGGGCGGTCTTCAAGAGCAACGACTTCCGCGAGGGCACCCGGGCATTTGCCGAGAAGCGCACTCCCGAGTGGACCGGCACCTGAACTCGCTCATCGCGGATCGCGCTCAAGTCGCTGGTCGTGGCCTGGGCACGTCGAGGACGCCGCGGGCAATGAGGTCGTCGATGGTGGCCTCGTGCGTTCCCAGGAGTTCGCGGCACACGTCGCGTGTGTGCTCGCCGTAGAACGGCGCTGGCGCCAGCGGCGGATCGGGAAGGTGCGTGGCGGTGAATGGGCCGCCCTCGACCATCACCACGGGTGTCACACCTGGTTGGGTCATCTCGCGGAAGAACCCGCGGGCGATCAGTTGTGGGTCGCCGGGGAGATCTCCGATGTGCGTCATCCGCCCTGCGGGCACCCCTCGTGCTTGCAGGCGGTGCATCACATCGTTGCCGTCGATTCCTGTGGTCCATTCGCCGAGATGGCCGTCGATGATGGAGCGTGCGGCGATGCGGCCTGCAGCGGCGGCATAGGACGGGTCCACCGACCAGTCAGGTGTCCCCATCAGCTCGACCAGGAGCGACCACTCGCTGTCGGAGCCAACCGTGATCACGCACCAGTCGTCCTCTCCGCTGCATGGGTACACACCCCAGGGTGCACCGAACTCGCCGTACAGCTGTGGTCGGATCACTCCGGCCTCGATCGACTCGCGCGCGAACTCAGTGCCCAACGAGACGATGATCGACTCTGCCTGTGACGACTCGATGTGTGCGCCCGTCCCGGTAGCCCGCCGAGCGATCAGGCTCGCAAGCACTGCGGTGTCGACGATGCGGGCGACGAAGTGGTCGGGATAGATGGTGGTTGCGTCGCCGAAGTTTTCGTCGCCAGGAGCGCCCGGGTCGGACCACAGACGGGTGAGGCCCGAGACGCAACGCACGAGTGGCCCGTAGCCCATCCAGTCGCGCCATGGCCCTGACTCGCCCATGGCGGAACTGGTGACCACGACGATGGCCGGGTTGAGCTCGCGGAGTCGATCGGGGCCGATCTCCAACGATTCCAGCGTCCCTGGTTTGAAGTTGCTGAGCACCACGTCCGCGTCGACGACGAGGCGATCGAAGAGTGCCCGCCCTTCAGCGTTGCGCAGGTCGATGCCGAGTGAACGTTTGTTGCGGTGGCCGGCTGCGAAGTACGGGGTCATACCGGCCGAGCGCATGCCGTCGGGAAAGCGACGGTTCTCGACCTTGATCACGTCGGCACCCTGGTCAGCGAGGAGACGACCTGCCTCAGCGCCCATGACGATGACGCCTAGGTCGAGCACGCGCAGACCGGACAGCGGCCGCCGACCGACGATGCCCTGCCCGTGGACAGTCGGCGAACGCGGATCCCAACCGACGGAGCCGACGTCGGCGAGCGGTTGTAGCGCTGCGCGAATGCCGGCGCGTTCACCATCGACCAGCACGTGCCCGGCGGGGGCGCGTCCCACGACACCATCAGCGATGGCGAGATCGGTGAACAACTCGCGCACTCGAAAGTGCTCAGCCTCTGCAGCCTCGGCCAAGGACATCAACGGCGCAACGGGCACTCCCAGCCGTTGTCCTTCATCGACGAGTCGGGCCATGGTGCGGTCGCGGAACAGCTGGGCGATCAGTGGGTAGAGGCGGTCGCTGGCAGCGAAGCGTTCGCGGGTGCCGTCGTACTTGGGATCAGCAAATTCCGCAGGCTCGCCGAGCCAGGCGCGCACTCCATGCCACTGCCGTGGCGCCAGCACGACGAGCCGCACGTGGCCATCGGCGCACGGGAAGATCGGGTACATGATCGACTTCTCGCGTCCGGCCGGAGCCTTGCCCCGTTGTGCCGCAGCAGTGCCGATCGAGCCGAATGCGGGGTCGATGATCTGGGCCGTCGCCTCGTGGCGTGACAGATCGATGATGTCGCCCGAGCCGGTCTCGAGTCGGTTCCAGTAGGCCAGCAACACGGCCCACGCGGCCTGGATGCTGGTGGTCTGGTCGGCGAGTCCGCCTGGCGGCATGAACGGCGGGCGGCCGGGAACTCCCGAGCGGCTGAGTTGCCCGCCGAGCGCAAGCAACACCCAATCGTTGGCACGCCAGTCGCGATAGGGGCCGGTGCTGCCGAAATCGGTGATCGTGCAGATCACCAACTGCGGGCATCGTGTCTGCACCGTCACCGGGTCGAGGTCGAGTTCCGCCAGTCGGCCGGCGTGGTGGCCGTCGATCCAGATGTCGGCGACGTCGAGCAGTTGTAGGAACTTGCCCCGATCGCCGGCGACGTCGAGGTCAAGTCGCAGCCCGCGCTTGTTCGCACTGTGCACTGCGAAGGCGATACTTGCCCCAGCGACCGTGGGCTCGTGATGCCGCGAGGAGGCGCCGGCGCGTGGTTCGACGAGGACGACGTCGGCCCCAAGGTCGGCGAGGAACCGAGCGCACATCTCGCCGCTGCCATCGGTGGTGTCGATGACGCGCACACCGGCGAGCGGGAGTCTGGTGGTCACAGGTGTACGAATCCGTCGGGCGTACAGCGTCCCGAACGCCCCACGAGGCCGACGCTGGTGAGTTCGGCGAACACGTCTACGGAAGTGTTCTTGGCAAAGCCGCGAGCGCCCGTCGAGTCGAGAACGGCGGCGATCACGTGTGAGGCACTCTCGCGGTCGTGGATGAGAGTGGCAGCCTCGATGGTGACGTCGCCAGCGAAATCGAGCGCGAGCGGTTCACGTGGCTGTAGGTCGACAGTGTCCTGTACATCGATGCGGGCGAAGTGTGCGGGTGGTTCAGTGCTGTACAACGCGAACGAATGCTTGGTGGCCATTCCGCCGTTGCCGTGCACCAGACCGATGCCACCTGAGCGCACACGTTCGACCATGGCAGCAATCGAATGCCCGACGGCGTTCCCCACCGGTGCCCCGGCGAAGCCGAGTCCCCCCGTGACGGTGAGGTCTCGGCCGGGACCGACACCGAGCGCTGCCGACGACATTTGCACGATCGAGGGGAAGCACGCGTACAGATCGATGTGGTCAACATCGTCGATGTCCATGTGGGCGTGCGCGAAGGCGGCCCGAGCGGCGGCCGTGAGCGCCGGCGAACCGTCGAGTTCGCGTCGCTCGGCGATCAACCACGTCTCGTGTCCGCTTGTCACCACTTGTGGAAACACCATTCGGTCGCGAGGAACGCCAGCCGCAGCGGCTGCATCGAGGCTGCACACGATGATCGCGGTCGACATGTCGACGGTGTTGTTGGCGACCATTGCCTTCGTGTACGGGAAGGCAATCATCCGGTTGGAGGGTGATGCCTCGCGGATGG
>CAIXHI010000107.1 GCA_903919215.1 uncultured Acidimicrobiaceae bacterium | reverse complement strand
GATCAACTCGGTGCCGCGGTGCAGGAGATCGGCACCACATACACGTCAGAGCTCAGATCGGCGTACGAATCTGCGAGCGGTCCACTCGATGCAGTGACCGCGAAGATCCAGGTGCAATTGGATTTGGCCACGGTCATGCTGAAGGCCGCACGTGCCGATCGCAGCTCGCACGGCATCCTGGGCACGGTCGGACTCCTCGGCAACGACATCGACGCCACGCTGAACGAGGCTCGGGACGCGTTCGCTCGGGGCGACCTCGCGACGGCTGAGCAGCGCTCGCGCAAGGTGATCGACGCAGTGGACGGAGAGACCTCGGCCGGGCTCCTTCGTGTCGGCATCGCCGTCGCCCTCGTCGCCGCTGCGACGGTGCTGATGCGTCGCCGACGCCGAGTCACCGCTTCAACGACCGACGATGGCGACGCAGCACACGCGGTCCCTACGGACGATTTGGGATGACCTCGAGTTCGATGAAGATGCATTCGCCGGGGCACGCGATGGCCGCGTCGATGACGTTCTGCTGGTAGCGCGACTCCACCTCGGCAAGGCTGCTGGAGCCACCCGGATTGTTCAGCACAGTGCCGGCCTGGATCACGTAGGCGATGCCGTCCTCGAGCAGTGTGAACACATCGTGGCAGTGATCGACACACAGACCGTCACCCGTGCACAGGTCTTGATCGATCCACACCCGCATCCGGCGGACGTTACCCTGGCTCCCGTGCAGGCGCCCATCGCGAAGCAAGTCGACCACCACTGGCAACGACCGACGGGTCCGATGCCCGATCCATGGGCGTGGCTCCGCGACAAGGACGACCCCGAGGTCATCGCCTATCTCGAAGCCGAGAACGCGTACTCCAACGCCTGGTTCGCCGCCCACGAGGCGCAGGTGGGAACGATCTTCGGTGAGATCAAGTCGCGCGTACAGGAGACCGACCTGTCGGCACCGGTACGTAAGGACGGATGGTGGTACGTCACTCGCACCGAAGAAGGCGCGAGCTACGCCATCCACTGCCGCGGCCGCAGCGCCGGCCAGGCCGCAGACGAGGTGCTGCTCGACGAGAACCGCGAAGCCGCGGGACACGAGTACTTCTCGGTCAGCGCGTTCGATGTCAACCCGCAGCACACGCTGCTGGCGTGGAGCAGCGACACCGACGGTAGCGAGATGTACACCATGCGCTTTCGCGATCTGGCCACGGGTACCGATTTGGCGGACGAGCTGCTCGACACCACGTGGGGCGGCACCGCGTGGGCGGCCGACGGCACGACGCTGTTTTACGTCACTGCCGACGAGCAGATGCGCCCCTGCACCGTGTGGCGGCACCGCCTCGGCACCCCGCAGTCGGCCGACGTCGTCGTGTTCGACGAACCCGACGAACGATTCTTCGTCTACGTGGATCTCAGCCGCAGCGGCGAATGGATCATCATCGAATCCGCGAGCAAGTTGAGCAGCGAAGTGCATCTGGTGCCGGCTGCGCAGCCCGACGGCCAGCCGACGCTCGTAGCGGCACGCCGGCCCGAGGTGGAATACACCGTCGACCACTGGGGCGATCGCTGGGTGGTCCTCACCAACCTCAATGCCACTGACTTCCGGCTGATGACGGCGCCTCTCGCCACGCCCGGCGACTGGACCGAACTCATCGCGCACGTTCCTGGCCGACGGATCACGTCGGTGGAAGCGTTCGCCGATCACCTCGTGGTGCACGAATGGGCCGATGCCCAGCCACGGGTGCGGGTGTTGTTCCGCGACGGCAGTGAGCGAACCGTGCAGGGCGCTCCCGAACCGCACGACCTCGAACTGGATGCGAATCCGGAATGGGCCGCCGACACCGTGCGCTACACGGTGCAATCGCTCACCACTCCGCTCACAGTGTTCGAAGAGCACGTGCGTACCGGCGAGCGCACGATGCTGAAGCAGACCCCGGTTCCTGGTGTCGACGTCACGCGTTACTCGAGCGAACGACTGTGGGCGACCGCCCCGGACGGGACCAGCGTGCCGGTCGATGTCGTCCGTCATGTCGACACCCCGATCGACGGCACCGCCCCGCTCGTCGTCTACGGCTACGGCAGCTACGAGTCGTCGATGCCCCCGTGGTTCAGCGTGGCCCGCCTGTCGCTGCTCGACCGTGGCGCGGTGTGGGCACTGGTGCACCCGCGCGGTGGCGGCGAACTGGGTCGCGAGTGGTACTTGCACGGCAAGCTCGAGCACAAGCGCAACACGTTCACCGACACCATCGCCTGCGTCGAGCACCTCGTCGCCGATGGCTGGGGTCACCGCGGCAAGGTCGCCGTTCGCGGCGGCAGCGCCGGCGGCCTCCTCGTGGGTGCCTGCATCACGACGCGCCCCGACCTGTTCCGCGCCGCTGTCGCTGAGGTCCCCTTCGTCGACGTGGTCACCACGATGTCCGATCCGTCGCTGCCGCTGACCGTCACCGAGTGGGAGGAATGGGGCGACCCCCGTACCTCGCCAGCGGCGGACTACATCCTCAGCTATTCGCCTTACGACAACACGGTCGCTGCGGCATACCCGGCGCTGTTCATCAGCGGTGGTCTGAACGACCCACGGGTCAGCTTCCACGAGCCGGCTAAGTGGATCGCCAAGCTGCGCGCCGTGCGAACGAACGACGCCACGTTGATCATGCGTATGGAGATGGGTGCCGGCCACGGTGGCCCCAGCGGACGTTACGAAGCCTGGCGCGACGAGGCTCGCGTGCTCACGTTCCTCCTCGCCGAACTGGCCTGACCGGTCAGAGCAGGGCAGCGGCAACGGCGACGGAGATGAACACTGCGTTGCGAGCGAGGTGCGCAGGCCCGATCGGCTTGGCGCTCAACGAACCGAAGCACGCGCACGGCGGGCGCTGACCCTGCGCCAACCGCGCCCCGAGCAACGCGGTGAACGCCACAAAGAGAGCGACTGCGCACCATGCCGCGATGTGTCGTTGCAGTTGCACCAACAGCAGCGCACCCAATGCCGTCTCGACGTAGGGAACCAGACGCGCCAGAGGCCACGCCACGCCCATCCCGGCCGACTCCGCTCGCCAGCCAGTCGGCCGCGCCAACTTCGACACACCGGCCAACAACAACACTGCGGCAACGACGACCGCCGCAACGACACCCCCGGTGGAGCGAGACATGTCAACCGACGTCGACGGTGAGACCCTCGAAGGCGGTCAGCACGGCGAACCCGGCGCTCTCGCCCTTGACCACCGCAGATTCGCGCACCTCGTCGAGCATCGCGTCCGTACGCGTTGGGTCGTGGTGGAACAGCGCCAGCGTGCGCACATGGCAATGCTCGGCGACCCACATCGCGTAGTCGATCGTGCAATGACCCCACGTATTCTTCGTCGCGAACTCGTGGCTCGTGTATTGCGAATCATGGATCAGTAGATCGACACCTTCGGCGAGTTCTCGTGCACCTTCGCTGACCGAGAACGAGCCATCGTGCGGTTGCTGGTGGTCGCTGAGATAGGCGACCGAGTGTCCCTGCCACTCGAGTCGGTAGCCAAGGGTGGGTCCGACATGCGGGACCATCCGGGCCATCACCTTCACATTGCCAATCATGAACTCACTGTCGGCTGTGTCGTGGAAGCGCACCTTGCCCGGCAGTTGATCGACGACGATCGGGAACAACGGCGGACGGATGACCTGGCCGATGACCTCGGCAACGGTGCGTCCGTCGTCCTGCGCCGGCGCATACACGTCGAGTTCGGCTCCCTCGGCGTGCAACGGACTGAAGAACGGCAGACCCTGCGTATGGTCCCAGTGCAGATGGCTGAGCAAACAGGTCCCGCGGAACGACCCGTCCTGTGGCTGGCCGGCGCCGAGATCGCGGGCTCCCGTGCCGAGGTCGAAGAACAACGGACCCTGCCCGGGCACGTGCACAGCGACACACGAGGTGTTGCCCCCGTACCTCGCTACTGAGTCGCCGTGACACGGTGTGGAACCGCGCACGCCGAAGAACGTGACCTGCATCAGATGCGCACCCCCCTTGGATCCCTCACGTTAGGTCCCCGTTCACCCTCCGGTAAACGCTTCCGCTCCGTGACGTTCGTCGCACCGTCGTTAACGTGCGCTCATGAACGGAATCACCGAGCGCCGAATCACCGCCAACGGGGTCGACTTCGCGTATCTCACCGTAGGACCCGACGACGGCCCGCTCGCCCTGTGCCTGCACGGGTTTCCCGACTGCGCGTGGTCATGGCGGCACCTGTTGCCGCTGCTTGCTGCAGCTGGCTACCGCGCCGTCGCACCGTTCCAGCGCGGGTACGCCCCCACTCAGGTGCCCGATGACGGCCGCTACCAGTCCGGGGTGCTCGGGGTGGATGCGATCGCGTTGCACGAAGCGCTCGGCGGAGATGAGCGGGCAGTGATCATCGGCCACGACTGGGGCGCCAGCGGAACGTATGCGGCGGCGACCCTGGCACCCGAACGGTGGAGCAAGGTGGTGACGCTGGCGGTGCCGACTGCACACGCAGTGGCGATGGCGTTCCTCACCGACACCGATCAACTGAAGCGCAGCTGGTACATGTTCTTCTTCCAGTCACCGTTGGCCGACATGGTGGTACCCGCTGGCGATCTGGCGTTCATCGACATGCTGTGGCGCGACTGGTCACCTGGCTACGACGCAAGCGGCGACCTCGCGCGGGTGAAGGACTCGCTACGCGATCCGGCCAATCTCAACGCCGCGATCGGGTACTACCGGGCAACGCTCGGCGACGGGTTGAAGGACCCGGCGCTGATCGATGCACAGCTCGCCACGGGTGCCGTACCGCCCCAGCCGACGCTGCACCTCCACGGCCGACACGACGGCTGCATGGGCGTGTCTGTCGCCGAGGCGATGGCCGCGACCGCCCCAGCCACGCTCACCGTCGAGGTCATTGAGGGCGCCGGTCATTTCCTGCACCTGGAACGACCCGACGTGGTCAACCAGCGCATTCTCGACTTCCTGCGCTGACCGGGCGACCTCTCCGGAGGGGCCGCTCTGCGTACACTTTCCACGTTGTTGCGCTCTCGGACCGACCCCTCGTTGCCCCCACGCACCCGACCTCGTCGTTGGGTGTTGGTCGCTGCCACCGCGCTGGCGCTGGCATCCGCCGCCGCTGCCACGGCCGCGGCTGCCGGCGAGACGATCACATCGGTCGATGACGCTGCGCAGCCCGCTGCTCAGGCGGTGCGCGGCGCACGAGTGCAACTGCTCCCGCTGCCACCACCCCCGGCGTACGGCGGTTGCCTGACGGGCGCCGTCACCAAGGTGCCCAGATGGGTCGATTCAGCACAGCGTTGGAGCGTCGGCACAATGAACGTGAACTGGCAGGTCGCGTTCCACAGCGAGGTCGGCCCACGCGGACCGGTCGTGGTCGTCGGCGATTCGCTGACCCTAGGGGCCGAGAACGCCACGATGCGCGAACTACTGGCGGGCGGGTATGGCCCGATCTGCATCGACGGCGGTGTTTCGCGCCGGATGACGGTTGGGGGCACCAGTTCGGTCTCGAACGCGGTGAACGTCATCGCCCGCATCAAGGCCAGCGACCCGTGGTGGGCCAAGCCGGACGTGCGCTGGGTGCTGGCGATCGGAACGAACGATGTGAGGCAACTCGACCAGAGCGCGGCCTACTCATCCACGATCCAGGTCGGCATCACTGCTGTCGGCACGTCCAACTTCCCCATCTGCTGGGTCGATGTACGGACTCGCAGAGAAGGGTGGGCACCCTTCGAGACGCAGTGGAACACCGCCATGCACATACCAGGGGTAACGGTGATCGGCTGGGCTGCTGCCGTCGCCGCTACGCCCGAGACCTATATGTACGGCTACCCCGACTGGGTGCACCTGCTGTCTGCCGGAAACGTGCTGCGCGGGCACCTCATCCGCCTGGCGCTCGACGCCACCTGATCAGGGCAGCCGCAGCCACTCGCCGTCGAGCACGACCAGACCTTCGGCGCACAGCGACTCGGCCAGACGACCCGCGGCCCGATGCGCCATCACACCCGGAGCGTCGTCAGCCCGCACTGCACCACCAGTGAGCGCCGCCATCAGACGGCCGCGAGCCTGACGTTCGCTGCCCTCGAACCGGGCCTGGGGGCGGCTGACACCGGCGGTGCCCGGCGCCGGGTCGGTGCCGCTCCCCCGCCAGGCACATCGATCCGCCAGCGGACACTCCGCGCATCCAGGGTTCGCCGGTCGGCACACGGTCGCGCCGAGTTCCATCAGACACTGGTTCCACGCCCACGAGTCGCCCACCGGCAGCCACGCGTCGGCCGCGGACTGCGCCTGCCGCGCGGTCATCGTCAGCCCGTGCACTCGAGCCAACACTCTGGCGATGTTCGTATCGACGACCGCCGCATCCGACTCGAACGCAAACGCGAGCACTGCCCGCGCCGTGTACGCACCCACTCCCGGCAGTGCGAGCAGGCCGTCGAGATCGGCGGGGAACGCACCGGCGGCCGCCACCACTTTGGCCGCCTCATGCAGATTGCGCGCCCGGCGCGGATAGCCCAGACCATGCCACAGTCGCAGCACGTCGCCCAGCGGTGCCGACGCGCACACCGCCGGGTCGGGGAAGTCGTGCATGAACGCCAACCACTTCGGCACCACTCGCGCCACTTGCGTCTGTTGCAGCATCACCTCGCTCACCAGCACGGCCCACGGGTCGCGGGTTTCTCTCCAGGGCAACTCGCGCAGCCTGGTCAACCCCCAGCCCAGCACCGCATCCCTTGACGGTGCGGTCACTTCGCCCGATCCCGAGCGCCCTCCGACGGGTGATCGCGTCGGCCGAAACGAGCCGAGAAGTCGAGCACACTCTCGGGGCTGTCGATCGCGTCGCCGGCGAGGTCGCGCAAGGGTTGGAGATTCTCACGACGTTTGATGCTCCACGGCCCGACACGTAGCGACGCGTACAACAGACCCCCGAGGAAGATCGGAAAGAAGTACTGGGCCAAGCGATAGGTGGCCGTTCCAAGCAACGCAGTTGCCTTGGTGAGACCGAACCCGGCGAGCGCAATGGGCAGACCGCCGTCGATGATGCCGAGTCCGCCCGGAGTGATGGGAATCACGGCGAGCACGTTCACCAGACCGAACGCCACGAGCAGCGCGTCGAGATCGGTGGAGCCACCAAACGCACGCAGGAACACCCACAGCGCACCCGCGTCGAGCAGCCAGTTGGCCGCTGCCCACCCTCCGACGCGCAGCAGCAGGCGCCGGTCGGCGACCAGGTCTTCCAGACGGCCAGCAACCTGACGCACGCCTGCTGCGGCGCGGTCCTCGCTGAACCGAAGACGACGGGCGATCCAGCGGATCACCCGTTCGGCGGTCCGCTGCCCTTCGAGCAGACCGACCACGAGACCGCCGGCCACCACCATCAACACGATGCCGGCGATGGCCGCCGTGACGTAGCCCGGGTTGACACCACGGATCGGGATGGACACGATCAGAGCAGCCCAGAAGATCAAGTTCAGCATCACCGCCGAGCCAAGGCCAGCGGTCGCGAGCGCAAATCCGGCGTCGGGGCCAGGGATGCCACTGAGCGTCATCAACCGGTATCCGAGCGTGGAGCCAGCGGCACTGCCGCCAGGTACGACGCTGGAGAGCGCCTTCGTGCTCATCTGAATGCGGAACAGGTGAAGCGACGACACGCTATGACCGGCCTCGCCGAGCGCCGCCTTGGTGAGCAGCGAGTAGGAGTAGAGCGCTGCCATTTCCAGGGCGAGCCCGAGGAGCAGCAGCCACGGGTTGACGTTGCGTAGTTCGCCTGCGGACTTGCGGACACCGGGGATGATCGTGGCTGCACCGAAGTAGATGACGATGACGAACAGCATCAACTTCAACGTGAAATGGAACGGCCGGATCCGCCGCGGACGCGGCGGACCACCGGTGTCGTCGAGCGACACGCGGGGCAGCTCACCCGTGTGGTTCCCCGATCCGTCCAACATCACGCACCATTGCTAGCCGATTGGAACACTGCGCGAAGGTGAACGTGTAGTTCATCAGCCCCCTCGTCCGTGGTCTTCCCCAGGTGCACCACCACCATCTCACGATCGGGCAGCACCACCGTTCGCTGATACTCGTAGCCGTGGCAGGCGAGGCTGCCGGGGAAGTCGGGCCACAGCCACCAGTGCGCACCGTAGGAGAAGGGTCCGTCCGGGTCGACGGCGGTGAACGTCGCTGCGTGAGCGCTCCAGCCTGCGGGCAACACGCGGGTGCCGTCAGCGGCAACACCGTCGTTGCGATACAGCTCACCGAATCGGGCGAAGTCACGCGCTGTCGCGTAGACGTAGCTCGAACCGATGAAGGTCGCGGAGTCGTCGAACTTCGGAACCGCGCTCGTCATACCCGCCAGCAGGAAGAGCCGGTCGCGCAGGAAGGCCTCCATCCCCTCACGACCACCGCCGACCACATCGCCGATGATGCGCGACACGATGATGCTGGTGCCGCTGGAGTAGTTCCACACGTCACCGGGGGCATGCGCCAACGGAAGCCCAGACGCATACGCCGCCATGTCGGCAGCGCCAGATCCGTAGAGCATCTCGACCACGTCGCTGGGCGCGTCCAGCGAGTACTCCTCCACCCATTGCAGGCCGCTGCGCATGTCGAGCAGGTGCTGCAGGGTGATCGCTTCCTTCTCGGTGCCCTTCCACGAGGGCACCGGCGCCGGGGCAGTCAGTGACAGCCGTCCCTCACCGACGAGGATGCCGACCGCCGCGTGGGTGATGCTCTTGGCCATGCTCCACGAGATGAGTGCCGTGTCGGCGGTGACCGGACCACCGGGGCCGAAGATGGTGTCGGGCTGAACGCCGTAGCGCTCGAACACGAACTGGCCACGATGCATCACCACCAGGGCGAGCGTCGTGCCGCGCTGCGGGTCGCGGCCGAACAGCGCGTCGGCGGCACATTCCACTGCCGTGAGGTCGATGGTGTGCCGGTCGGAGGCGGACATGGCTCGAAGCTAACACCGCCGTCTGACTCGGTCTACCCGACCCCCTTCCTCGCACTGTGTCGCCGCCCGACCTTCACGGATGGTGGTCAGGGCCGCGACACAGACGTTGAGAAGTGGCCTCGTCGGGCGCTCGGCCATCGGCCAGGCGCGGGTCGCGAGGCAGCGGGTACCGCTACGGGCGGGGTACGCCCGAGGGGGCAGTGACATCGCGGTCGAGCCATTTGTGCGGGGTCACCGGCGCCGGACCGGTGGCCAGCGCGATGGCCTCATCGACGGTGCGAGCCCGCTGCGCCAGCATGCGATGCGCCGAGCGCACGAACCCAGCCTCCACGGCCTTGTCCATCCACTCCAACAGTGGCCCCCAGAACCCGTTCACATCGAGCAGCACGACCGGCTTGGCGACGATGCCCAGCTGGTTCCAGGTGAGCATCTCGGCGAACTCATCGACCGTGCCGAATCCACCCGGCAACACCACGAACCCGTCGGCCAATGCTTCCAACCGGGCCTTGCGCTCATGCATGGACGGCACCACTTCCAACGCTGTCAGGCCCTTGTGGGCGACTTCGGCGTTCGTCAACTGCGTGGTGATCACACCGATCACCTCGCCGCCGGCAGCCATCGCAGCATCTGCAGCAACGCCCATCAACCCGACGCTGCCACCGCCGTAGACCAGCCCGATGCCGCGATTCGCCATGGCGGTGCCGAGCTTGCGGGCCGTCGCGGCGAACTCCGGAGCGGTGCCGAAGTTCGATCCGCAATACACGCACAGTCGGGTCATCGGGTCAGCCTGGCACATCCGGTCGCCAAGCCCAACGCCGGTTAGGGAGAGTTCACCTACCGTTCGGTAACATCGCGCACATGACTGCGATCCCCACCCCTGATCTCGCTGCAGCTGCCGACATCATCGAACTCGCCTCAGGCATCGTGGGCACGGCTGTCCGCCACATCGCGGCCAACGGTGGCCCCGATGTGCACCAGGTGGTCGCCTACGACCTGGCCCACGCGGCCGCCCAGGTAGAAACCGCTCGCGCGCTGCTCGACTACGGCGCCAAGGGTGACATCGAGGCTCGCCTCACCTGCGCCTTCACCGCTGAGATGGCCCACGACCTGATCACCCGGCTGGTGGGCCGCGAGAAGTACTGGGGCCTCGAGAGCGCCCCGATGCAGTCCACCCACCCGTTCCTGGAACAGTTCCGCACCCCCGAGTTCGTGGCCTCGCTGGCCGATCAGCCCGGACCGCGTCACCTCGACGGCGAGATGGAGATGGTCGGCGACACGTTCCGCAGCTTCGCCGAGAAGGTCATCAAGCCGCACGCCGAGCACGTGCACCGCAGCAACGATGACGTGCCGGAAGAGATCGTCCAGGGTCTGGCCGAGATGGGCGCCTTCGGCCTCAGCGTGCCGGCACAGTACGGCGGCTACAGCGAGGGTGGCGACAGTGAGTACATCGGCATGGTGGTGGCCACCGAGGAGTTGTCGCGCGGTTCGCTGGGTATCGGCGGCTCGCTGATCACGCGGCCCGAAATCCTCACCCGTGCCCTGGTGAAGGGTGGCACCGAGGCGCAGAAGCAGCATTGGCTGCCCAAGTTGGCCACCGCCGAGATCATGCCCGCCGTTGCCGTCACCGAACCCGACTACGGCAGCGACGTGGCCAATATCAAGGTCAGCGCCACTCCGGCCGAAGGCGCCAACGGCGAACCCGGCTACGTGATCAACGGCGTCAAGACGTGGTGCACCTTCGGCGGTCGCGCCGATGTGCTGGCGCTGCTGGCCCGCACCGACCCCGACCGCAGCAAGACCCACCGCGGACTCAGCCTGTTCATCGTGCCCAAGCCCCGCGGCAACGGCCATGGGTTCGAGTTCACCCAGGAGCAGGGCGCCGCCGGGCTCGTCGGCAAGATGGAGGGTCGCGCAATCGACACCATCGGCTACCGAGGTATGCACAGCTACGAGGTCGCGCTCGAGAACTGGTGGGTGCCCGCCACCAACCTGATCGGTGAGGCCGACGGCGTTGGCAAGGGCTTCTTCTTCCAGATGGCCGGTTTCGAGAACGGCCGCCTGCAGACCGCCGCCCGCGCCGTGGGTGTCATGCAGGCCGCCTACGAAGCCGCCGTCGAGTACGCCCACAACCGGGCCGTGTTCGGCTCGCCGATCGCCGACTACCAACTGATCCAGGCCAAGCTCGGCCGGATGGCGATGCTCATCCAGGCCGGCCGCCAGTTCTCCTACTCCGTCGCCCGCCAGATGGCCAAGGGTGAAGGTGCCATGGAAGCCGCAATGGTGAAGGCCTATGTGTGCAAGGCCGCCGAGTGGGTCACCCGCGAAGCGATGCAGATCCACGGCGGCATGGGTTACGCCGAGGAGTACACGGTGAGCCGCCTGTTCGTCGACGCCCGAGTGCTGTCCATCTTCGAAGGTGCCGACGAAACGCTGTGCCTGAAAGTCATCGCCCGCCGCATGATCGAGGCTGCGAACGCCTAGCAGTCGATGGCTGCACGCAGGGCCGCACACACCTCGTGCCAACGGCCGGGGGCGAGGGCACCGACGCGGCGCGCGAGCAGGGTCTTGTCGAGCGAGCGGACGTTGTCGAAGTTGGCGACGCACTCCACAGAGAGTCCGTCGTCCGATCCCAACAACACCTCACTGACAAGTCCGCGGGTACGGCGAGTGACGGGGGCGACCGCGATCGCCCGCATCGAGTCGATCGCTCGCTGGCGCGTGATCACCAGATATGGCCGAGGCTTCTCGTCGGCCGGGCCGCCCCACCAGATCTGTCCTTGCTGGATCACATCCATGACCAGTCCTCATCCTCGTCGAGATCGGGCGAGCTCTGCCACGCGAGGTCTGCCACCTCGTCGTCGGTCTGTGGCAGGCGGGTGTACGCCTCGGCGTACTGCTCGTCGATCTGACGCGAGCGTTCGGCCTTGATCGCGGCCTCGATGGCGGTGCGCATCGCCTCGGTGCGGTTGGAGTAGTTGCAGCGCACGACCAGCCAGTCGAGATCGGCCAGTAGATCGTCGGGCAGGCGGAGGGCGAGTTGCGTCGACATGCGGCCAACATACCAAGGTGGTATGCAGCACGTCAACCGTTCCTCAGCGGGAGCGATGCACGCTGACGGCGTAGTCCTGCCCGGTGTACGGGTCGCGTTCCCAGCTCGAGAACCGCTCGAACAGCGTCAGTCCTGCGCCAGCGCAGCAGGCGTCGTACTCGGCCAGCGTGAGTGCCTCAGGGCGACTGTCGAGGCTGAAGCCTGCGACCAGTACACCCTCGGGCTGTAGGTGCGCTGCCAGGCTGGCGACGATCGGACAACGGTGCTCTGGCCGACAGAAGATCATCACGTTGCCGGGCATCGCCACCACATCGAAGCGGCGGTCGAGCGCGAGTTCCGACAGGTCGGCGTGATGCCAGGTGATGTGCGGCGCATCGCCGCGGGCGAACGCCAACAGATCGTCGTCGAGGTCGGCGCCTTCCACTTCGATGCCGCGCCGGTTCAGTTCGATCGCCACGCGCCCCATGCCGCAGCCGGCGTCGAGCACGCGGTGCGGGCGCAGCGACCCGATGAAGTCGGCCTCTCCGTGAGTGGCCTTGCCCTCGGCCGCCATCCGTTCCCAGCGCGAGTGGTACTCGGGTAGTGGGATCTGGCGGCGCCATTCGGCCCAGCGGTCACTCACATGTTCGCCCGTCACCCGAGCAACTCCTCAAGGCTCTGCAGACGGTGGAAGTCGGCGTTCGGCCAGTCGTCATAGGGGTCAAGCAGAATCGGGTAGAGGCCTGCGGCGCGGGCTCCGCCGATGTCCATCGTCACCGAGTCACCGATGTAGGCGATGCGGCTGCGCTCGATGCCGTCGAAATACGCGAGCGCAAAATCAAAGATGTGCGGATCCGGTTTGGCGACGCCGACGAGGTGGCTGTCGATGATCACGCGCATCGGCGTGTACGCGCCGTCGCCTTGCTGGCAGACGCCACTGCGGGCCAGCACTTCGGCAATCTGACCGCTGGCGTTGCTGACCACGCCCATTGGCATGCCCATGGAGCGCAGACCTTCGATGGCAATCAGACTCTCGGGGATCGGCCATCGCCACGTGTAGGCGTTGCGGGTCTGCTCCAGCACCGTGGTGGCCAGCGAGACTTCCTCTTCGGGCACTCCCACCGATCGCACATACGCCTCGTTATAGGGTTGCCAGTCCCTCTCGGTGACGCCGGCCGCGCTCTTCGCCGCCATAGCCGCGTAGTGCGCGCGGATATGCACCGAGATGGCGGGATCGCCCCCGTGATAGGCCAGCAGTGGGCCGAGCACTGTGGGATCGGGCAACACAAAAATGCCACCGGCGTCGAACAGGATCGCGTCGAAGTTCTGCGCAAGCACGCAACGAACCTAACCTTGAATCGTGCGTAGCCCCCGTGACTTCTTCAAACCCTTGGCCGTCGGTGCCCCCGAGCCGGTGCGCGAGATCCCCTTCCGCCCCAGCCGTGTCATCCACTTCTTCCCGCCGCAGAACGAGAAGCTCGTCTCGAAGCTGCCGGAGATCATCCCCACCGTTGACATCCTGCTCGGCAACCTGGAAGACGCCATTCCGATGGCCGACAAGGAGGCCGCCCGCGCCGGGTTGGTGAAGGTCGGCAAGACGGTCGACTTCGGCAGCACCCAGTTCTGGACGCGCATCAACAGCCTTGACTCGCCGTGGGGTCACGACGACCTCGTCACCCTGGTCTCCGAGATCGGCGACAAGCTGGACGTCATCATGGTGCCGAAGGTCGAGGGCCCGGAGGACATCCACTACGTCGATCGCCTGCTGGCACAGCTGGAAGCCAAGGCCGGCCTGAAGAAGCCGATCCTGGTGCACGCGATCCTCGAGACCGCTCGCGGCATGGTGAACATCGAGGAGATCTGCGCCGCCTCGCCGCGCATGCAGGGTCTGTCGCTCGGACCAGCCGACCTGGCGGCCAACCGTCGCATGAAGACCACCCGCGTCGGCGGCGGTCACCCCGACTACCTGGTGCGCGCCGACCCGCCCACCGGTGCCGACGGGCCGCAGTACGGCGCCGACCGCACCGTGTTCCAGCAAGACCTGTGGCACTACACGCTGGCCCGCATGGTCGATGCGTGTGTCACCTTCGGACTGTTGCCGTTCTACGGTCCGTTCGGCGATATCAAGGACACCGTCGCCTGCGAAGACCAGTTCCGCAACGCCTACCTGCTCGGCTGCGTGGGCGCTTGGAGCCTGCACCCGGTGCAAATCGACATCGCCAAGAAGGTGTTCAGCCCACGGCCCGAGGATGTGCGCCAGGCACAGCGGGTGATCGACGCGATGGGCGATGGTACGGGCGCCATCATGCTGGACGGCAAGATGGAGGACGATGCTTCTGTGAAGCAGTGCAAGGTGGTGGTTGCACTCGCGCATGAGTTGGCCGCCCGCGACCCTGAACTGAAGGCGAGCTATGACTTCTGACCACGTCACCTCCGATCTGCGCCCCCGTCGCTCCGTGCTGTACATGCCGGCGGCGAACGAACGTGCCCTGGAGAAGGCGAAGACCATCGCCGCAGACGCGATCATCTTCGACCTCGAGGATGCTGTCGCCCCCGATGCCAAGGCAGCCGCACGCGCCAACGCCGTGGCCGCCGCTTCCTCGGGTGAGTACGGCAACCGCGAACTTGCGATCCGCTGCAACGGTCTCGACACACCGTGGGGCCGCGACGACCTCATCGCCGCTGGCCAGTCCGCAGCGGCGGCGGTCGTCATCCCCAAGGTTGGGTCGGTCAAGTACCTCGACGAGGTGTCCGACATCCTCGACCACGCTGGGGCGCGCCACGACATCCGCATCTGGGCGATGATCGAGACCCCGACCGCCATCTTCGACGTTCGCGCGCTCGCCGCTCACTGGCGAGTCACCGTGCTGGTGATGGGCACCAACGACCTGGCCCGCGAAGTGCGCAGCACGCTCGGTGCCGCTGGTCGTCACCCGCTCGTACCGCACCTCGCCACCGCGCTGCTCGGCGCACGTGAGGCCGGCAAGGTCATCCTCGATGGCGTGTACAACGACATCAAGGACGAGGCCGGGTTCCTTGCCGAGTGCGTGCAGGGCTTCGAGATGGGCTTCGATGGCAAGACCCTCATCCATCCGTCGCAGGTCGACGTGTGCAACGACGTGTGGGCACCGTCCGCCGATGATGTCGAGCACGCCCGTGGCCTGATCGCCACGTTCGAGGCCGCCGTCGCCGAAGGTAAAGGTGTCGTCACCTACAACGGTCGGATGATCGAGAACCTGCACGTCGCCAACGCCCAGCGCATCCTCGCCGTCGCCGACGCCATCGCCGCGCTCGGCTAGGTCTGGCCTGGGCTCAGCCCGCCAGCAGCGGTGCTGCCCCTGCGTGTTTCCGGCGGCCGTCACGCGTTCGATTGGTGGGGGCCGGCCAAGTCGTCGTGCGGTCGCGCGAGAGGCCGCAGGTTCAACGCGAGCGCGAGCGCCATCGACATATACAGCGCCACCATCAGGAACCAGCCGAGGACCTCACGAGCGACCGAGAGGTCGAAATACACGACTGCGACAGCGAGCGATTCGACGAGGGCGACCGCTGCCAGGCCTGCTCTCACCCACGACCACCAACCTGGCCGGCCGAGAGCCAGCGCAGCGAGGACCAGCGCGGGGAACATCACCATCCCCTGCGCAGGTGCCAGCAACACCATGCTGATCGCTGCGAGCACACGAAAGAAAGTTTGAATACGTGGCCGCCACCCGCAGCGGCGCACCGCGAGTGCCAGCCCCTGCAACGCTCCGACGATCGTGAACACGGCGACGATTGCGATCGTCCCCGACCATGTGAACTCGGGGTCGTCAGCGACGAGGCGCATCCATGCCCTGGCGGCGACGCCGAAGGCGAGACCCGCCAGCGGCCCGAGCAGCACTGCCGCGCCAGCCGAACTGATCCACGGCCGACCCTCACCAGCGAGGGCGAGCGGGTCAGTCGGAACCGGGCCGCTCGTCACGGCCGCGTTCCCCGCCCAGCGTAGAAGTGGGGACCGGGCGACATTGCCAAAGCCTGCGCCGACGCCTTCACCACGTCAACAATCGCTCTCCAACCTCGAGTGCAAGGGACGGGCGACGCGGACGGCCGGGTCTGTATCGGGCCGCTCGGCACTTGTGGCGCAGACCCCACGGTTCACGTCGCGGGGCGTACCGCACGTGTGCGGTCAAGCCCGCGACGTGAAGGGGCAGTTCAGCCGAGCAGGATGCGTCGATATGCCACTCCGTATCCAGCGGGCTGCGATATCTGGAGCGACGGTTCTGGGCACGATCAGTTCCGGATTCCGGGTCTGATCCTGCCCAGACGCCGATTTGGGACGGATCCTTCCCAGAAACCGAAGGGGCTACAGGGTCGTGCGGAACAATTCGAGCGTGCGCTGGTAGGCGACTTCGGCTTCGGCGGCGTTGTACACCTCGGGGCGGGCGTCGTTGAAGAACGCGTGGTCGCAGCCGGGGTGGATGTGCAGCGTGGCGTCCTTGCCGAGCGTCTGCAGTTGCGACTGCAGCTCCGCGGCGGCCGCGGGGCTGGCCCAACCGTCGTTCTCGGCGTACTCGCCGACGACCTTGGCGGTCAGCGCCGACCAGTTCGGCTGCACGGACTCCCACGGGATCGCGCCGTAGTACGGGGCCACGGCGGCGACGGCATCGGGACGCTGGCAGGCGACGACGAGCGCCAGACCGCCGCCCATGCAGAACCCGACGACACCGACCTTCGGCAAGCGCGACTTGGCCACGAGCAGATCGATCGCACCGGAGAGGTCTTTGCCTGCGGTGTCGAGATTGAGGGCCATCATCAACTTGCCGGCGCCGTCGGGCTCGGTGGTCGACGCACCGTGATAGAGGTCGGGAGCCAGGGCGGTGAAACCCGCCGCAGCAAAGCGGTCGACGACATCCTTGATGTGCGGCACAAGACCCCACCACTCTTGGATGACGAGTACACCTGGGCCGTTGCCCGCGATGTAGCCGTCGCACGTGTGACCATTGCTCTTGAACGTGACCATCTCACCCATGAGCACGAAACGTAGCAAACGGGTGGCGAGCGAAGTTTGTACAGGTACAAAGTCATGTCTGTACGCCATGTCATGTGACAACTACGATGCACGCATGACCGCGCTCGACACCCACCCCGCCGATGCCTTTGCCAGCGACCGCGCCCACGTGTTCCACTCGTGGAGCGCGCAGGGAGCGATCAACCCGTTGGTCGTGACTCGCGCCCAGGGCAGCTACTTCTGGACCGAGGACGGCACCCGCTACCTCGACTTCTCCAGCCAGTTGATGAACGTCAACATCGGTCACCAGCACCCCAAACTCGTCGCCGCGATCAAGGAACAAGTCGACCGTCTGTGCACGATCGCCCCGTTCCACGCCAACGACGCCCGCAGCGAAGCTGCCCGGCTGATCACCGAGGTGGCTGCCACCGGCCTCACCAACAGTGACCTCAACATGGTGTTCTTCACCAACGGCGGCGCCGAGGCAACCGAGAACGCTGTGCGCATGGCGCGCCTGCACACCAACCGCCACAAGATCCTGAACCACTACCGCAGCTACCACGGCGCCACCAACGGCGCGATCACGCTCACCGGCGACCCGCGTCGCTGGCCCAGCGAGCCGGGGATGCCCGGCGTCGTCAAGTTCTGGGGCCCGTACCCGTACCGCTCGGCGTTCCACAGCACCAGCGAGGCCCAAGAGTGTGAGCGCGCGTTGCAGCACCTCGACGACACGCTGATGGTGGAAGGCGCACACACTGTTGCCGCGATCATCATCGAGACCGTCGTCGGCACGAACGGCATCCTGGTTCCGCCGGACGGCTATCTGCAGGGCATCCGCGAACGCTGCGATCGCCACGGCATCATGCTCATCTGCGACGAAGTGATGGCCGGGTTCGGCCGCTGCGGCGAGTGGTTTGCGTTCCAGAAGTGGGGCGTCCAGCCCGACCTGGTGTGCTTCGCCAAGGGCATCAACTCGGGCTACGTGCCGCTCGGGGGCGTGGTCATCAGCGACAAGATCTCGGCCACGTTCCGCGATCGGGTGTATCCCGGCGGCCTCACCTACTCGGGTCATCCGTTGGCCTGCGCCTCGGCTGTCGCCAGCATCAACATCTTCAAGGAAGAGGGCATCATCGAGCACGCTCGCTCGCTGGGCGCCGATGTCATCGCCCCCGGTCTCGAGAAGCTGAAGGCCAACCACCCCAGCGTCGGCGATGTCCGCGGCATGGGTGTGTTCTGGGCACTCGAGCTCGTCAAGAACCGCACCACCCGCGAGCCGATGGTGCCGTTCAACGCGGCGGGCGCCGACGCCAAGCCGATGCAGGAACTGCTGGCTGCGTGCAAGGCCCGCAAGCTGTGGCCCTTCACCCACTTCAACCGTCTGCACGTCACCCCGCCGTGCACGTCCAGTGTCGACGAGATCGAGGAAGGTCTCGCGATCCTCGACGAGTGCCTGACGATCACCGACCAGTACTACACCGGCTGAGCACGAGAACCAGCGCGCGCCCTTCGGTCACACTGCGCCGATGAGCCACGACACCACCACCGAACTCCATCGCTGCATCGATCTGCTGCTCGAGCATGGCTGGCAGCCAGCAGATCTCGTGCACGCCGTCAAACGCGGCATTACTCAGCGCGCCTCGCGGCTGGTCGCCACATGCCTCGCCACGCACTCGCGACGCTTCGACGCGCCAGCACGCGCGCCTGAGGAGTGGCTCGACCAACTCACCGAGCTGGGAGTACTGCACCCCGAGCGCGGCACGATCACCGGCGGCGTCAGCGACCCGGTGGCCACATGGGCCAAGGCCGAGAAGGTGCACCCCGACGAGGCGCACGAGCAGGCCAGCGAAGTACTGACGCTGCTGCGCTCGCTACCCCGCTTGTCGCACCTGCTGCCACCACCGTCGAAGTGGCCTGCCAGCAACAAGGGGCACACACCAACCGTCAATCACACGGGGGAGATCGACGCCAAGGCGTTGAAGGTCATCCGCGCGCTGCTCGCCAAAGCGGAGGGCACCGAGTTCGAAGCCGAGGCCGAGTCATTCACGGCCAAGGCGCAAGAGTTGATGACCAAGCACTCCATCGACGCAGCCGTGCTGGCGGCCTCGGAAGTCGGAGCGACGCACCGCGGCGTGACATCCCGCCGCGTGCACATCGACAACCCATACGCCGACGAGAAGGCCACGTTCCTGTCCGCCATCGGCGAGGTCAACGGAGTGCGCAGCGTGTGGTCGCCGCAAGCCGGGTTCTCGACGGTGATGGGCTTCCCGGTGGATGTGCAACTCACCGACTTGCTGTTCACCTCGCTGCTGGTGCAGGCGACGCGAGCGATTTCCGAAGCAACAGCGCGCGACCGCCGCTTGAGCACCCCGTCGTTCAAGCGCGCGTTCCTCATCGCCTTCGCCGACCGCGTGGCTGAACGATTGGAAGAAGCCCGCAACCATGTCGCCACAGAGGCCCAGCAGCAGTACGGATCGGCACTCGTGCCGATCCTGGCCGACCGCAAGGAGGCGGTCGAGTCCGCCTACACCGAGGCGTTCCCCAACGTCACGATGATGCCCGCACGGCGACTGAACGCACACGGTTGGCATGCCGGACGGGCAGCTGGCGACCGGGCCGACATCGGAGCCGGAGCCGCGCTCACGCAGGGGTAATACTGGGCGCCGTGCCCGTACACACCGAGAACCACGACCGCGTCCAAGCACTCCGCTTCGACCGCCCCGAGAGCCTCAACGCGTTCGACGCCCAGCACTACGGACTGCTGGCCGACGCGCTACTGGCCGCCGATGCGGATGATGGCGTCGGGGTCATCGTGCTCACCGGTACTGGCAGGGCGTTCTCGGCCGGCGCCGACCTGAAGGCGCTGCAGACCGGCGGCCACGACGTCGGCGCTCAGTTCACGCGCATGTTGGATGCGTTCGCGATCGACAAGCCGGTGCTGGCCGCAGTGAACGGTCTGGCGGTTGGCATCGGTACCACGATGCTGCTGCACTGCGACGTCGTGCTGGCCGACCCCGCGGCCCGGTTCCGCACCCCGTTCGCCGCCCTGGGCACCACGCCGGAAGCCGGCAGCAGCTACCTGCTCGCCGAGCGCACCAATGCACAGTTCGCCAACCTGATGCTGATCGCCGGCGAGTGGATCGATGCCGAGACGGCGCAGCGCAACGGTCTGGTGGCACGGGTCAGCGCCCCCGGCCAGGTGCTCGCCGAAGCGCTGGCGATGGCCGCGCAGATCAGCCAGTGGCCACCTGTCGCGCTGGCAGCGACCAAGCGCCTCGCAGCGCATGGTCGCCTCGAAGCATCGCGTGTCGCCCGCGACCTCGAGATGCAAGAGGCCACCCGGGTCGGCACGGGTGGCCTCTCGACGTTCTTCAGTTCGTAATGCGGAGCCGGTCAGGCGCTGACGTGCCACGTACCGCCGCTGCGCAGTAGGGCGCCCAGATCGCCGGGGCCCTTCTTCTGCGAGGCGGCCAGCACCTGATCGGCCACCATCGTGCCGTAGTCGCCGCGTTCGACATCGCGGAAGATACCGAACGGTGTGGGCGAGTGGTCGTCGTGCGAGAGGCGGGCCAGCGCGAACGCCAGACCCGGATCGTGACGCTGCGCGTCGTGCACCAGCAGCGCGGCCTCGCCGACCTCAGCGACTTCCACGATGCGCAACTGACCGTCGGTGCCCATGATGACACCCTTGTGCCCCTCGGCGCCGAAGCGGATCGGTTGACCGTGCACCAGGTCGATCATGTTCTCCGCACGGGCCTGCTTGCCCGTGACCGCGTCGTAGGCGCCGTCGTTGAACACGTTGCAGTTCTGGTAGATCTCGACGAACGAAGCACCCTTGTGCGCGTGCGCTGCACGGAACGTGGCCATCATGTGCTTGCGGTCGAGATCGTGTGTGCGGGCGACGAACGAGGCCTCAGCACCCAGCGCCAGCGACAACGGGTTGAACGGGTGATCGATACTGCCGAACGGAGTGCTCTTGGTGACCTTGCCCTGCTCAGAGGTGGGCGAGTACTGACCCTTGGTGAGGCCGTAGATGCGGTTGTTGAACAACAGGATCGTCAGGTTCACGTTGCGCCGCAGCGCGTGGATCAGGTGGTTGCCACCGATCGAGAGTGCGTCGCCGTCGCCGGTGACCACCCACACATCGAGGTCGGGACGAGCAACGGCGACACCTGTCGCCACCGCCGGGGCACGACCATGGATGGAGTGCATACCGTAGGTGTTCATGTAGTACGGGAAACGGCTGGAACAGCCGATACCGCTGATGAACACCGTGTTCTCGGTGTTGATCCCCAGTTCGGGCATCAGCGCTTGTACGGCATGCATCACGCCGTAGTCGCCGCAGCCGGGACACCAGCGAACTTCCTGATCGCTGACCCAGTCCTTCTTCGTGGTCAACGGAACTGCAGTATCGGTCACTTCCCAGCTCCTTGCGTGAGGGCTTCCTGAATCGCGTTCTCGAGTTCGGCCGATGTGAACGGCAAACCCTGCACCTTGGTGATCGCCTTGGCGTCGACGAGATAGTCGGCCCGCACCAGACGGCACAACTGGCCGAGGTTCAGTTCCGGCACGAGCACGTGCTTGAACGTTTTCAGCAGGCCTCCGAGGTTCGGCGGCATCGGGTTGACGTGTGTGAGGTGGATCCAGGCGACCTTGGTTCCGGCTCGCCGCGTGCGCTGCACGGCAGCGTCGATCGCCGCCCATGTGGAACCCCAGCCCAGCAAGCAGACCTCGGCGTCGGCGTCGCCGGTGATCGTGGCCAGCGGGATGTCGTTGGCGATGCCATCGATCTTCGCCTGACGCAGGTGCACCATCTTGGTGTGGTTCTCCGGCGAGTAGCTGATGTTGCCGGTGCCGTCTTCTTTCTCGATGCCACCGACACGATGCTGCAGACCAGGTGTGCCGGGGATCGCCCACGGGCGGGCCAGCGTCTCGGGATCGCGCAGGTACGGCCAGAACTCCGCAGTGCCGTCCTCGGCTACGTGGTTGGTAGCGGTCTGGAAGGGCACCGAGATATCGGGCAGCGTCGCTGGATCTGGCAGCAGCCACGGTTCGCTGCCGTTGGCCAGATATCCGTCGCTGAGCAAGATCACCGGTGTGCGGTACTTCAGCGCGATGCGGCACGCTTCGATGGCAGCATCGAAGCACTGTGCCGGGCTGTAGGCCGCCACGATCGGCAACGGCGCTTCACCATGACGGCCGAACATTGCGATGTTCAGATCGGCCGCTTCGGTCTTGGTGGGCAGACCAGTGGACGGGCCGCCACGCTGCACGTCGACGAGCACGAACGGCAACTCGAGCGATACCGCCAGGCTGGTGGTCTCGCTCTTCAACGCCACACCCGGACCGCTGGTGGTGGTGATCCCGAGGTGACCGGCGAACGCGGCACCCAGCGCCATACCGGCGGCAGCGATCTCGTCCTCGGCCTGCACCGTGCGCACACCGAAATGCTTGTGCTTGGAGAGTTCGTGGAGGATGTCGCTGGCGGGTGTGATCGGGTACGTGCCCAAGAACACCGGCAGTTTGGCCAGTTGGCCAGCGGCGATGAGACCCCATGCGAGCGCCACGTTGCCGGTGATGTTGGTGTACTCACCGGGCGGCAACTGGGCGGGCTTCACCTGGTACGGATGATCGAACAGTTCGCTCGTCTCACCGAAGTTGAACCCGGCGCGCAAGGCGGCGAGGTTGGAGTCCTTGACGAGATCCTTGAACCGTGTACCGATCCACTCGACCGTGGGCTCGATGGGGCGCGAGTACAACCACGAGACCAGGCCGAGCGCGAAGAAGTTCTTCGAACGCTCAGCATCGCGAGGCTTGACGCCCAGGGGTTCAGTGGCCAACTGCGTCAACGACGTCATCGGCACCTCGACCACGCGATACGCAGCCAGGTAGTCGTCGTGCAGTGGGTTGTGGTCGTAACCGGCCTTCTCCAGATCGCGTGTTTCGAAAGCATCGCTGTTGACGATCAGCAGACCGTTCTGCTCGAGTCGATGCAGGTCGGCCTTCAGCGCTGCAGGGTTCATCACGACCAACACGTTGGGCGCGTCACCCGGCGTGGTGATGTCGTGATCCGAGATGTGGACCTGAAAGCTCGACACACCGTTGACCGTGCCCGCTGGAGCGCGGATCTCGGCCGGGTAGTCGGGAAAGGTCGACAAGTCATTACCGAACAACGCACTCACCGAGGTGAACCGATCACCGGTGAGTTGCATGCCGTCACCCGAGTCACCTGCGAACCGGACGACGACATGCGAGATCTGCTCGGGCTGTCGGTCCTGACGCTCTGTATCGGTGAGTGAATGGGTGTCCGTCATTGGCCACCTCCTGCTGCGTGTCGGACGTCATTGCCCGACTGCTCAGTCACGCTACCGCGCTGACCGCAACGTGAGCGAGACGCCCGCCAACGCGACCGCCAGACCAACCATCGCCAACGGGCCCATCCGCTCACCGAAGAGGATCGCACCCTCGGCAGTGCTCAACGCGGGCGTGAGGAAGAACAGGCTGCTCACCTGGGCGGCGGCCTCACGCTGCAGTAGCCACAACATGATCAGCACGGCGGCGAACGACAGCACACAGATCGCCCACGCCAGCGCAAACATCGATCGAGCCGTGACATGGAATCCCTCGTCCGTGTGCACGAGTGCCCCGAGTCCCAAAACAGTGGCTGCGGCGAGGTACTGCATTGCCGTTCCCCACAGCAACGGGGTCCTTCCGCCTCGGCGGCGCTGGGCGAGCGTGCCAGCGCTCATGCCGAGCACACTGCACGATGACGCCAGCAACGCTCCAGCCGACAGTCCGGCTGTGCTGTCCAGGAAGTGATCCACAACGACTGCGACCACACCGGCGAAACCCAGCGCGACGCCGAACCACTGCACGCGCCGCAGGCGTTCGGACAGCACAAAGCGACCGACGACTGACGTGATCACCGGGTGCAACCCGGCAATGAGGGCGCTGACGCCCGACGGCATACCCCAACTGATGGCGAGGAACACCCCGCCGAGATAGATCGCATGAATACCCAGACCGGCCACGGCGGCCCACCCGAGTTGCGGGCGCGCAGGACGCGGTGCGCCAGTGACGGCGGCGACGACCGCCAGGATCAGGGCGGCGATGCCGAGTCGGATGGCCAGGAACGTGAGCGGACCGGCATCATCGGTGCCGTAGCGGGCGACGATGAAACCGGTGCTCCACAACAACACGAACACCCACGGTGCGAACTTCACCATGAGCGCGACGCGAGAGGGGCGGGCCGCCGAAGCGACCCGCCCCTCATCGTCCGAATGGTCGGAGGTGGTCAGGCGCCGCCCTCAGTGAGGGTGACGGTGGCCGGCTTGTAGCTCGTGCCGTTGATGTCGACTCCGAGACCCTTGAGGATCGCGTAGGCGGCAGTCACGATGTCGTTGGTGAACGCATCGGCGGTGGGAGCCTTGGTGAGGACGGTGGTGCCCTCGAGGTTCTTGGTCTCCTGGGCCAGGGCCGCGGTGCGGTCCCAAGCAGCCTGCTGGATGAAACCAACGCCGTCGGCCGCCGGCCAGATCAGCTTGTTGACTTCATTCATCTGCCAGGTCTGGTGGGTGAGGCCAAGGGCCGAACCCTGGTCGGTGACGAGCTTCGCGCACGCATCGACGTTGTCGCGGCAGTAGGCCCAGCCCTGGAGCGACGCAGCGACGAACTTCACTGCGGTGTCCTTGTAGGTGGCATCAGACAGACGAGCACCGTCGGCCCAAATGGCGTCCTGCAGCATGCCGACACCCTGCTCTTCGTACGAGATGACGTTGAGGTCGTCGGCGGTGTAGAGCTTGCCGGTCGCGGGGTTCTTGGCCTCGAGCACCTGTGCGTACTCGTTGTAGGTCATCGCCTCAGCGGCATCGATGTCGCCCTCGAGCAGACCGACCATGTCGAACTGCTGTGCCACGTTCTCGACCGTCGCCGGGTCGATACCGGCCTTGGTCATCGCGGCGAAGACTTCGAACTCGTTGCCGTAGCCCCAGTTACCGATCTTCTTGCCCGCGTAGTCCTTGGCGGACGTGATGTTCTTGTCCTTGAAGCTCACGGCCAAGGTGCCCGAACGCTGGAAGACCTGGGCGATGTCGACGATGTTCGCGCCGGCTTCACGACTGGCGAGAGCCTTGGTGACCCACGAGACAGCGAAGTCCGCGTCGCCGTTGGCGAGCACGGTCTGGGGCGTGATGTCGACTGCGCCCTCGAGGATCGTGACCTCGAGACACTGTGCCTTGTAGAAGCCCTGGTCGAGCGCGGCGTAGTAGCCGGCGAACTGGGCCTGGGTGACCCACTGCAGCTGCAGCTTGACGGGTGTGGTGGTTGCGCAGGCGACCGGTGCCGAGGTGCTGGTGGTCTTCTTGTCGTCGCTGCACGCAGCGATGAGCGACAAGGCCAGCACGGCGGCGGCGAAGCCCTTGATCCGTTGGTTCCTCATAGTGTGATTTCCTCCCCCTTCGGACACGTGTCCGACAGGCTGTGTGTAGCGGAACGACTCATGAGTCGTCCCGATTGCGTTGTCCGGCGCCACCGGGGGTGGCAACCGCCTCCATCGCGATGGAGATCACGTAGAACCCCAGGCCCAGCAGGCAGGCGCCTGCCACGTAGGCCCATCCGACGGCGTTCTTCGAGTTGGAGATGTTGCTGCTGATGCGGTTTCCGAGACCATTCTGCGCCCCGCCGAAGTACTCCGACACGTAGGCGTAGATGACCGAGAGCGGCGCCGAGATCCGCAGCGCAGTGAAGAAGTAGGGGACGGCGTTTGGCACGCGTACTTTGCGCATGATCTCCCAACCGCTGGCCGCATAGCTCCTCATCAGCTCGGAGTGCACCGGCTGCACTTGGCGCAAACCTTTCGACACGTTGACCAGCACGACGAAGAACACCACGAGCGTGACCATCAACCGGCGCGGCACCTCACTGGTGCTGGAGAACATGTTGTTGAACACCGACACGAGCACGAACGCTGGAATCGCGTTGATCGCGATCGACATCGGCATCACCAACTCGTCGAGGATGCGGAAGCGACTGAGCACGAAGGCGACGAGCACGCCGAGGATGGCCCCGAACAACAGACCGAACGCTGCATTCGTGCCGGACACACGCATCGCTTCCCAGATGTTGCTCCGGTTGTCGATGAACTTGTCGAAGATGTCGCTGGGAGCGACCAAGAAGTACGGCTTCAGATCGAACCCGCGCACGATCAGTTGCCACAGGGCGAGCATCGCTGCGCCGAACACGACCGGCGGCCAGATCGACCGCACGGTGCCGGAGAGTCGAGCCATCACCGGTCCTCGATCCCCCGAGCACCAGCCGAGTACTCGGCGCCGCGCAGCGCCTCACGCACTTCGGTGATCTTGGAGAAGAAGTCGCCGGTCTCGCGCGTGCCGTCGTCGCGGCTGGAGCCCAGCGGCACATCGATGATGTCAGTGATGCGACCCGGCCGCGGCGACATGACCACCACTCTGTTGGAGAGGTACACCGCTTCGGGGATCGAGTGGGTGACGAACACCACTGTGGAGTTCGTCTCCTTGCAGATGCGCAACAGTTCGGCCTGCATGTGCTCGCGGGTCATCTCGTCGAGTGCACCGAACGGCTCGTCCATCAACAGCAGCGGCGGGTGAGCCGCGAGCGCGCGAGCGATCGCGATGCGCTGTTGCATACCGCCGGACAACTGCCACGGCATGTGGTGCGCGAACTCGGGCAACTTCACCAGATCGAGCATCTCCAGCGCTCTGGCGCGACGCTTGGCGCGGTCCCAGCCCTTGAGCTCGAGCGGCAGTTCGATGTTCTTGGCGACTGTGCGCCACTCGAACAGACCGGCCTGCTGAAACGCCATGCCATAGTCCTGATCGAGGCGCGCCTGCTTCGACGGCTTGCCGTTCACGGTGATGGAACCGGCGGTGGGCTCGGTGAGGTTGGCGATCAGACGCAGCAGCGTGCTCTTGCCACACCCCGAGGGGCCGATGAGCGAGACGAACTCACCGGGCTCGATGGTGAGGTCGATGCCATGCAGGGCATCCACCTGCGCTGACTTGCCGGTGTTGAACACCTTGCTCACGCCGTTGACGACAACTGCACTCACGCCTCAACCTCTTTCGGTCGATTTCTCATGAACACCGCGTCGACGATCGCCACGAGTCCGGCCATCACTAGGCCGAGGAACGCTGCGCCGAGTACGGCGGTGTAGACGATGGCGGGGTCGCCGGTCGTCTTCTGACTGAACTCGATCACCAGGCGGCCGATACCCCCGCGCAGACCGGTGGAAATCTCCGACACCACGACACCGATGACTGCTCCAGCAGCACCGAGCTTCAGCGCTGGCACGAGGTACGGCACCGCCGCGGGGAACCGGAGGGTAAACAGCGTGCGCCGCCACGGCGCCGCCAGGCTGTCCATCAACTCGAGCGACGCTGCGGTGGGCGACTGCAGCCCACGTAGCGCACCGACTGCAATCGGGAAGAACGTGAGGAACGCGCCAAGCACGGCCGACGACATCCAGCGCGGCCATTCCCACCCGAACAGGTGGAGCTTGCCACCCCAACTGGCCACGAGTGGTGCGAGCGCGATGAGCGGCACCGTCTGTGAGACGACGAGATAGGGCAGTACCGCCCGCTCGGCGAAGCGGAAGCGGGTCATGACCACGGCGAGCAACAGACCGGCGATCAAGCCCATGCCGAATCCAGCAAGCACCAGACGGAACGAGAACCAGACACCCTTCAGCACGACCGAGAGCACGGTCTCGCTGGAGGCCCGGTTCAGCGGGTCGGTGAACCGCCCGAGGATGTCGCTGATGTGTGGCATCACTCGGTCTTTGGCGCGGGGCAGGATCTTCCAGCCGAACACCTCGCCACCGTTCTGCGGGCCGAACTTCTTGTAGATCTCCCAGCCAGCAGCCACCAACGCCATGGCCAGCACGAACATCACCGAACGCCGAGCGCGACGCCACAACGTGGGCCGTGCCGCAACTACAACGACCGCTGCGGGGTCAGGGGCGAGATCATCAGTCATATCGATCGGCGCGACCCTAGATCTTCTGAACGCGAGTTCGAGCCACCGGCGCGTGAACGCACGGTCACGACGTTGCTCTCACGTGTTCGGCGATCGCGGGCATCACCAACTCGCCGTAGGCCTGAAGGGTGTGGTCCTTGTCGTCGTGCTGCAGGTAGATCGCGAACTGGTCGACACCGAGGGCTTTCAGTTGCTGCATCCGCTCGATGTGCACCTCGATCGGGCCGACCACGCAGAAGCGATCGACGATCTCATCGGGTACAAACGTGGTGTGGCTGTTGCCGGCCTGACCGTGTTCGTTGTAGTCGTAGCCCTGGCGGTTCTTGATGTAATCGGTGAGCGCCTTGGGTACCGGTGCATCGTCTCCGTAGCGAGCGACGATGTCGGCCACGTGGTTACCCACCATGCCGCCGAACCAGCGGCACTGCTCGCGTCCGTGAGCGAGACCCGCCTCCGTACCATCCGTGACATACGCCGGGGCGGCAACGCAGATCGTGATGTCGTCGGGGTTGCGACCGGCCTTCTCCGCGGCGTCGCGCACTGACTTGATCGTCCATTCGGCGATGGAGAGATCGGCGAGTTGCAGGATGAACCCATCGGCCACCTCGCCGGTCAGCGCCAACGCCTTGGGGCCGTATGCCGCGATCCACATCTCCAGGCGACTCTTACCCGCCCAGGGCAGACGCAAGTCGCTTCCCTTGTACTCCACGGCCCGGCCATTGGCCAGTTCACGGATGACATGCACACTGTCGCGCAATGTGGCCAAGTTGGTGGGTGCACCGTTCGTGACCCGCACTGCCGAGTCGCCGCGGCCGATACCGCACACCGTGCGGTTGCCGTACATCTCGTTCAGCGTGGCGTACGTACTGGCGGTGACCGTCCAGTCGCGTGTGGCCGGGTTGGTCACCATCGGTCCGACCTTGATGTTGCGCGTCTCGGCCAGGATCTGGCTGAAGATCACATACGGCTCTTGCCACAGGATGTGGCTGTCGAACGTCCAGACATAGTCGAAGCCGTACGACTCTGCGCGCTTGGCCAGATCGATGACCCGCCGTGACGGCGGGGTCGTCTGTAATACGACGCCAAGTTCCATGTTGTCCCCCAAAAATAGTCTTCGTCAGATGGCTTCGTGGTCAGCGGTGCAGCGTCAGCGGTTCTGGGGGAAACCCAGATCGACCTGGCTGGTTCGCGGGTCGGGCCAGCGCTTCGTGACGACCTTGCTACGCGTGTAGAAGTTGATCCCTTCCGGGCCGTACATGTGCTGGTCGCCGAACAGGCTGGCCTTCCAACCACCGAAGCTGTAGTAGCTGACCGGCACCGGAATGGGCACGTTGACGCCGACCATGCCGACCTGTACGTCGAACTCGAACTGACGGGCCGCCCCACCATCACGGGTGAAGATGGCCGTGCCGTTACCGAACTGGTTGTCGTTGATCAGGGCCAGACCGTCGTCGTACCCCTTCACCCGTACGACCGACAGCACCGGCCCGAAGATCTCTTCGTCGTAGCAGCGCATACCGGGCTTCACGTGGTCGATCAGGCTGGGCTTGACGAAGAAGCCGTTGGCCGGCACATCGTCGCGGCCGTCGACGACCACTGTCGCACCCTGCTCAGTGGCGCCGCCGATGTAGCCGGCCACCTTGTCGCGGTGCTCGCCGGTGATCAGCGGACCCATCTCGTTGCCGTCCTCGCTGGCCGGGCCGACCTTGATCGCGGGGATGCGGTCCTTGATCTTGGCCACCAGGTCGTCGGCGATCGCTTCGCTGGCGAGCAGCACGGAGATCGCCATGCACCGCTCACCGGCCGAACCGTAGGCAGCGCTGACGGCCGCATCGGCGGCCATGTCGAGATCCGCGTCGGCGAGCACGAGCATGTGGTTCTTCGCACCGCCCAGTGCCTGCACGCGCTTACCGTTCTTGGTGCCGGTCTCGTACACGTACTTGGCGATGGGCGTGCTGCCCACGAAGCTGACGGCCTGGATATCGGGGTGCTCGAGCAGGCGGTCGACGGCCAGCTTGTCGCCCTGGACGATGTTGTACACACCGTCGGGCAGACCGGCCTGCTTGAACAGTTCGGCGACGAACATCGCCGACGACGGGTTCTTCTCGCTGGGCTTCAACACCACGGTGTTGCCGCAGGCGATCGCGTTGGCGAACATCCACATCGGCACCATCGCCGGGAAGTTGAACGGCGTGATACCGGCGACGACACCGAGCGGCTGCTTGATGCTGTACACGTCGACACCGGTGCTGGCCTGCTCGCTGTAGCCACCCTTCAGCAGATGCGGGATGCCGCACGCGAACTCGATGTTCTCGAGACCACGGGCGACCTCACCGAGCGCGTCGGACAGCACCTTGCCGTGCTCCTTGGAGAGCAGGGTGGCGATCTCCTTGCGGTTTGCGTCGACCAGTTCGCGCAGACGGAACATGACCTCGGCGCGCCGCGACAGGTTGGTGGCTCGCCATGCCGGGAACGCCGCCTTAGCGACGGCAATGGCGTGATCGACCTCGGCGAGTGACGCGAGGTCGACGGCGGCCTGCTGTTCGCCGGTGGCCGGGTCGAACACGATGCCCGAACGGCCGGATGTGCCCACGACGACCTTGCCGTCGATCCAGTGAGAAATGCGCTGCATGTTGTTCCTTCTAACTTCCGACTCAGAGAGAGTGACGGCTCAGACCAGGTATTGGCTGAGACCGCGCTTGATGTACTTGCCATGGCCTTTGCGGCCGATGTACTGATCGTTCTCCACGACCACGGTGCCGCGGGAGATGACCGTGTCGACCTTGCCGTCGATCACGTAGCCCTCCCACGCGCTGTGGTCCATGTTCATGTGGTGCTTGTCGTTGATGCCGATCTTGGTCTTGGTGTTCGGATCCCACACCACCACGTCGGCGTCGGCCCCCGGGGCGATCACACCCTTGCGCGGGTACATACCGAACATGCGTGCCGGGGTGGTACAGCAGGTCTCGACCCAGCGCTCGAGCGTGATCTCACCAGCGACGACACCCTGGTAGAGCAGTTCCATGCGGTGCTCGACGCTGCCGATGCCGTTGGGGATCGCGGCGAAGTTGCCGAGGCCAAGTTCCTTCTGATCCTTCATACAGAACGGGCAGTGGTCGGTGGAGACGATGGCCAGTTCGTTCATCCGCAGGCCCTTCCACAGGTCGCCCTGGTGGCCATGACCCATCTGACCGACGAAGTGCGGGTCGTGATCGCGGCTGCGCACCGGGGTGCTGCAGACCCACTTGGCACCTTCGAAGCCGGGCCTGGCCAGCGTCTCCTCCACCGTCAGATACAGGTACTGCGGGCAGGTCTCGGCGAACACGTTGCGGCCGTTGTGGCGAGCAGCGGCGACCTCGTTCAGCGCGTCGCCGGCCGACATGTGCACGATGTACAGCGGCACGTTGCCGGCGATCTGGCTGAGGATGATCGCGCGATGCGTGGCTTCCGCTTCCAGGGGCGACGGGCGCGTGTAGCTGTGGAACTTCGGATCGGTCTCGCCGCGGGCGAGTGCCTGCTGCACCAACACGTCGATCGCCATGCCGTTCTCGGCGTGCATCATGATCATCGCGCCACAGTCGGCGGCGGTCTGCATGGCCTTCAGGATCTGACCGTCATCGCTGTAGAACACGCCCGGGTAGGCCATGAACAACTTGAAGCTGCTGATGCCCTCGTTGTCCACGAGGTACTTCATCGACTTCAGCGACTCATCGTCGACACCACCGATGATCTGGTGGAACGCGTAGTCGATGGCGCACTCGCCGTCGGCCTTCTTGTGCCATGCGGCCAGACCCTCGTGCACGTTCTCGCCAGTGCGTTGCACTGCCATGTCGATGATGGTGGTGGTGCCGCCCCATGCGGCCGCTCGCGAGCCGGTCTCGAAGGTGTCGCTGGCGAACGTGCCGCCGAAGGGCAGCTCCATGTGCGTGTGCACATCGATACCGCCGGGGATGACGTACTTGCCGGCAGCGTCGATGACGCGGTCGATGCCCTCTTCGGTGAAGTACCCGGGCGCGCCGAGCGCACGGATGGTCTCGCCGTCGAGCAGCACATCCTGAGCGATGACGCCCGTGGTGCTGATGACCTTGCCGTTCTTGATCAGTGTCGTGGACATAGTCGGTGCTCCTTGCTCAGCGGCGGGTGAGTTCGTCGTAGGCGTCGGGACGGCGGTCGCGGTAGAAGGCCCAGCGATCGCGCACGGTACGGATCATGCCGAGGTCGAGATCGCGCACGATCAGTTCCGGTTTGAACGGATCGCCGACCTCGCCGACCATCTTGCCTTCGGGGTTCACGAAGTAGCTCTGCCCGTAGAAGTCGTTGTCGCCGAGTTCCTCGATGCCCACGCGGTTGATCGCGCCGACGTAGTAGATGTTGGCGACGGCCGACGCCGGCTGCTCGAGGCGCCACAGGTACTCGCTGAGACCGCGGCTGGTGGCCGACGGGTTGAACACGATCTCGGCACCGTTGAGGCCCAGCGCGCGCCAGCCCTCGGGGAAGTGGCGGTCGTAGCAGATGTACACGCCGACCTTGCCGACTGCAGTCTCGAACACCGGGTACCCGCCCGTACCGGGAGTGAAGTAGTACTTCTCCCAGAAGCCCTTCGTCTGCGGAATGTGCTGCTTGCGGTACTTGCCGAGGTACGTGCCGTCGGCGTCGATCACCGCTGCGGTGTTGTAGTACAGCCCGGCTTGCACGATCTCGTACATCGGGAGCACCAGCACCATGCCGGTCTCCTTGGCGAGCGCCTGGAACCGCTTGGTGGTGGGGCCGTTGGGGATCTCTTCGGTGTACTGGTAGTACTCCGGATCCTGCACCTGGCAGAAGTACGGGCCGTAGAACAGCTCCTGAAAGCACATCACCTGTGCGCCCTGCGCCTTGGCATCGTGGACGGCCTGCTCGTGTTTGTCGAGCATCGCCTCCTTCGTGCCGGGCCAATCCGTCTGCAGCAATGCGGCTCTCACAATGTTGGACATGAGGGCGACTCTAATGTCACACCACGTACCGCACAATGGTTGTATTGTTACCGCACAATGAACACCATTGCGGCGGAGATTGCCGGCACCGGGTCCGGTGACCGCAGCGCACGTGGGATCGCTGCCGCGGTCGGGCGGATGATCTCCTCCGGACAGTTGGCCGTCGGCACGCGGCTCCCGACCGTACGCGAATTGTCCAAGCTGTTGGGCGTGTCGCCCACCACCGTCAGCGAGGCGTGGCAGAGCCTCGCTGCCGTCGGCGCGATCGACGCCCGCGGCCGTCAGGGAACGTTCGTGCGCCAACCCACCGGGCCGGTCACCCCCCGCCGCTACCGGCGCATCACAGAGGGTCCGGGGCGCTTCGCACTCGACCTCAGCACCGGTACCCCCGATCCGGCGTTGCTGCCCGACCTCGGGCCCGTCATCGCGCGTGTCAGTCGCCAGCCGCTCACCAGCAGCTACCTCGACCACCCAGTGCTACCTGGCCTCGGTGAGCACTTGCGTGCCAGTTGGCCATTCAAGCCAGAGGATCTGACCGTGGTCGATGGAGCAATGGACGCGCTCGACCGAGTGGCTTCGGCCGTCGTGCGCCTGGGCGATCGAGTCGTTGTCGAGCACCCGACGTTCCCTCCTCTGCTGGATCTGCTCGATCTCCTCGGCGCCGAAGTCATCGGCGTCGACCTCGACGCCGAGGGTATGCAACCCGACGGTCTCGCTGCTGCCCTGATCGGCGGCGTGAGGGCCGTCTTCCTGCAGCCACGCGCGCACAATCCCACCGGCATCACGCTCACCTCCCGACGCAGCAAGCAACTGGCCGCAGTACTCGCCGACAGCGACGCGATCATCGTCGAGGACGATCACTCCGGCGATATCGCCAGCGGCACCCTCGCCAGCCTCGGCGTCCATCTGCCAGAGCGCACCGTGCATATCCGCAGCTACTCCAAGAGCCACGGCCCCGACCTTCGGCTCGCTGCCGTCGGTGGCGCCGGCGAGGTGATCGGAGCGGTCGCCAACCGTCGCTTGCTCGGCCCCGGGTGGAGCAGTCGTCTGCTGCAGGCGGTGCTGTTGGAGATGCTCGAGCACCAACCCACGATCGACGCCGTCGCTGCGGCACGCACTGAGTACGCGCGTCGGCGCAAGGCCGTCAGCGCCGTGCTCGCAGATGGTGGCGTCAACTTCACGGGAACGGACGGCATCAACCTGTGGATGCGCGTCGCCGACGAACGCTCCGCGCTCCTCACGCTGGCGGCACAGGGAATCGGCGCTGCACCTGGCGAGCCGTTCATGGCCCGCGACGACGAACCGTCATTGCGCGTCACGGTCGGCCTGATCGACCGCGATCTCGACGAGATCGCGCACCGGCTGG
>CAIXHI010000106.1 GCA_903919215.1 uncultured Acidimicrobiaceae bacterium | reverse complement strand
GCCCGACGGGAATCGCGCCCGACGGGAATCGCGCCCGACGGGAATCGCGCCCGACGGGGGGGAAAAAGCGAAGCGCCCCGGGTGGTGCTGCGGGCCGAAGCCTGCGCGCCCCCCGGGGCGACTCCTGGTTGGAGTGGATCCCTCATCGATCGACCATCGGGCGTTAGCCTTCTTTTCGACCAATGTCATCGCCCGTCGGAGCTTGCGCTTCGGCGGGCGATCCGCGTGCCAGCCCGTCTCCGGTTGCCCGGCTCGGTCTCCAGCGAGGACGCCGTTGCGAGTTGCCCCGCATCGTCGACTGGGTCGTGTCGCACCCCGCCCGGTTTCCCGACCGTTGTGTTCGCCTCCCCAGCACTGCCACTCTCCCCCGAAGGATCGAGTAGCCGCTCCCGGATCTTCCTCCTACCGGCACCGCTTCCGCCTCGTGGACTCGGTTGGCCTTCGGTTCGCCTCCGCCGTCATTGCTGACGATGGTGGCGCTCCGACACCTCTCCTCGAGCCCCGGTGGGCGTGCGCTCTCCGGTACAAGGATCACTTTGGACCACCCGTTTGCGCAGGTCAAGATGTATTTTCGGTACTCACAGGGTTATCCACCGCGATGCGGCGTTAGTCACAGAATTTCTTTCCTCGTCCACCGCGCCTCCACAGGTTGTGCACAGGCTCGACGTTGACGTGGGCGGGAATTGCGGATTGAATGGCCGGGTGAACTCGTCGGCTCGGCATTCTGCCCTCACCTCGATCATCATCATTCGCTAGCGCACTTCGGCCCCACGCCGATGTGCGCTCAGAGCCGCCCCTTCGGGCGGCTCTTTCATTTCTCCGGAAAGGTGCACCCCATGACTCAGACGACAGGGAACCAACCTGAACTCGTCGAAGTGTTCGACACCACGTTGCGCGACGGCCTCCAAGTGGAGGGCGTGTCGGCGACGGTGGATGACAAGTTGCGCATCGCCGAGCAACTCGACTACTTGGGCGTGCACTTCATCGAGGGCGGCTGGCCCGGAGCGAACCCGAAGGACATCGAGTTCTTCGCCCGCGCGTTGAAGGAACTGCAGCTCACCACTTCGACGATGGTGGCGTTCGGCAGCACTCGCCGTCCGCGCGGCAAGGTCGACGACGATGCCACACTGCGCAACCTGCTCGATGCCAACACCGCCGCGGTGTGCATCGTCGCCAAGAGCTGGGACTACCACGTGATCGAGGCGCTGCAGACCACGCTCGACGAGGGCGAGGCGATGATCGCCGACTCTGTGGCGTTCCTGCACGCAGCCGGCCGCCGCGTGATGGTCGATATGGAGCACTTCTTCGATGGCTACAAGCACAACCCCGAGTTCGCGTTGCGGGCGCTGGAGGCGGCAGTGGTGAAGGGTGCCAGCCACGTCGTGCTGTGCGACACCAACGGTGGTTCGCTGCCGCATGAGGTGGCGGCGATCGTCGCCGATGTGCAACGTCATGTCGGCAACGATGTGATCATCGGTATCCACTGCCACGACGACACGGGCTGCGCTGTCGCCAACTCGATGGCTGCCGTGCTCGCCGGCGCCCGCCACGTGCAGGGAACGCTCAACGGTCTGGGCGAGCGCACCGGTAACTGCAACCTCACCACCGTGATCCCCAACCTGCAGATCAAGTTGGGCATGCAGTGCCTGCCGGACGGCCGCCTCGAGCGGCTCACCTCGGTGAGCAATCACGTGGCAGAGGTGTTGAACCGTCCGCTCAACCCGCAGGCGCCGTACGTCGGTTCTTCGGCGTTCGCGCACAAGGCCGGACTGCACGTCAGCGCCATCGCTCGCGCCCGCGACGCCTACGAGCACGTCGCTCCCGAACTCGTCGGCAACGGCACGCGGTTCGTGGTCAGCGAGATGGCCGGTAAGGCCACCATCCAGATGAAGGCCGAAGAGTTGCGCCTGCCGATGGACGGACCAGCGATCAATCAGGTGATCGACGACTTGAAGCGTCTGGAACATGAGGGCTTCCACTTCGAGGCCGCCGACGCCTCGCTGGAGTTGCTCATGCGCCGCGCCACTGGCTGGCAGCAGGACTTCTTCAAGGTCGAGAGCATGCGTGTGATCACCGACGAACTCCCGAACGGCGACTTCACCACCGAAGCCACCGTCAAGGTGTGGGTGGGCGCTGGCGATGCCGCTGTGCGCCACGTGCACACAGCCGAGGGCAATGGCCCGGTCAACGCCATCGACAAGGCGCTGCGCACGGCCCTCAGCCAGGCCTACCCGCAGCTCGACCGCGTGCACCTCACCGACTACAAGGTGCGCATCCTCGACGGAGCGATGGCGACCGGCGCCGTCACCCGCGTGCTCATCGACTTCTCCAATGGCACGCGCAACTGGACCACGATCGGTGTCAGCGGCAACATCATCGAGGCCTCCTGGCGAGCGCTCGAAGAGGGTCTGGTCTTCGGACTGCTGCACGTTCCGGCCTGAGGCTGGCCATAGCCCGCCTGGGCCGGCGTGACCTGGCTGTCGCCCGACATGGCGTCGGTGACAGACTGGCGACGTTATGGCTGCACCTGCGTTCGTCCCCACACCTGTCGTCGACACTGCCCGCGCGTACTCGTCACCCGACGTCGTGCCTACCTCGTGGTCTCCCGGTCGTCCTGGCGACTTCGAGGGTTTCCAGCCGCACGGCGAGCGTCTCGGCTACCAGGGGCCCGACCAGGGCTTCGCGCTGAAGATCGCCAATGGTTTCAAGGATCGACTGCGGTTGCAGCCCGGTGAGCATGCCTCCGACGCGATTCGCGGTTGCTTCGGCGTGGCCCTGCGTCGCGCCTCGATCTTCAGCCGGGCACCAGTCGTGCACGACCTCACGGTGGCGTTCACCATCTGGGGTTTCCTCGATGCGAACGCTCCCGCAGATCTGGTGCATGCGCGCCGCGAACTGTTCAACGGTGTCGGCCACGGCCATCACTACACCGAGGCTCGCGAGATTGCCGATCTCGTTCCCGAGGCGACACTGCGGATGACTCCGGCACAGGTAACTGCAGCCTTCCCGGCCAGCTGGCGCGAACTGTTGGGGCTCTGACATGAACCAGCCAATGACGCTCACCGACGAGCAGCGCCAACTTCGCGATGTGGTCCGTCAGTTCGCCGAGGACAAGATCGCCCCGAACGCTGCCGAACTGGACCGCACCGGCGAATACAACTGGGACAACTGGCAGGCGCTGGTGGCGATGGAACTCACCGGTCTGAGCTATCCAGAGCAATACGGCGGGTCCGGTGCCAGCCTCGTGGAGCAGGCGATCGTGGCGGAGGAACTGGCACGTGTGTGCGCGTCCACGTCGTTGTCGTTCCTCATCAGCAAGCTGGGTATGTTGCCGGTGCTGAACTTTGGCAGCGAGGAACTGAAGGCCAAGTACGTGCCGCGCATCGTCAGCGGTGAGAGTCAGTGCAGCTATGGCCTCAGCGAGCCAGATGCCGGCAGCGACGTGGCGTCGATGACCACCAAGGCCGTGCGCGACGGCGACGACTGGATCATCACCGGCACCAAGTGCTGGATCACCAACGCCGGCATCAGTGATCTCTACACGATCTTCGCCCGCACGTCCGATGATCGCTACAAGGGCATCACAGCGTTCCTCGTCGAAGCCGACTGGGGTGTGCAGATCGACAAGCTCGAGCACAAACTCGGCATCAAGGGTTCGCCCACGGGTGTCATTCGCCTCGATGCGGTGCGCGTTCCCGACGCCAACCGGATCGGCGAGATCGGCCAGGGCTTCACCGCAGCGATGCACACGCTCGACCGCAGCCGACCCACCATCGGCGCGCAGGCCGTCGGCATCGCTCAGGGCGCGCTGGACTACGCCGTCGGCTACATGAAGGAACGGCGCACGTTCGGTCACCCGTTGGCCGACAACCAGGGTCTGCAGTGGATGGCAGCCGACTGCTCGATGAAGATCGAGGCGGCGCGAATGATGGTCTACCGGGCGTGCGCTCTGGCAGATGAGGGAGATCCGTACGGCGATCTCGGGATGATCGGCGCGTCGGCCAAGTGCTTCGCCAGCGATATGGCCATGCAGGTCACCACCGACGCCGTGCAGTTCCTCGGCGGGTATGGCTACACCAGCGACTTCCCGGTCGAGCGGATGATGCGTGACGCGAAGATCACCCAGATCTACGAAGGCACCACCCAGATCCAGCGCATGGTGATCGCCAAGAAGCTGTTCAGCTGACGATGAGCGAGCCGCAGGGCCTCGGCGG
>CAIXHI010000105.1 GCA_903919215.1 uncultured Acidimicrobiaceae bacterium | reverse complement strand
GGCCTGATGGTCGAAGTACGCCCAGTAGGGCAACTCCCACGGCATCCAGTCGCCTGGGCCGTAGAGGAACGCACCACCGGCGGCGGTGCCGATGTTCGGTCGCACCTGTGTGTAGAACCACCCGGCCAGCGACCGCTCGGGCACATTGAACGAGAACCACACGGTCTCGGTCCAGTCCTTGTACGGGCCGACCTCGTGCATCTGGTCGTCACGCTCGGTGAAGTGGATGGTCTCGTCGAACGGGATCGAGATCGGCTGCATGGTCATCAGTAGTCCCCCAAGTCGAAATGAGGTTAGTGTTTTCTCGCGCACGCGCCAGCATGAAGGGAAGCCGATGGCCACCGAAGGACCGCAGGACCAGGGCGTCGGCCTGCCTACCAATCTCGTGGCTTGGATCGAGTCCGTCGCCGGCGGCACGCTTGCGTCGGCTCGGCGTATGGCTGGCGGCGGTCGCAAGCAGGCCTGGTTCATCGACCTCGATGTGCAGGGAGCGGCACAGCGTCTGTTCTTCCGCTGGGATCCCACCGACCTCTCCTCCACCGGCGACCCGTGGACCGTGCGCCGCGAGGCCGCGATCTACGAGGCGCTGAACGGCAGCGGCCTACCCGTTGCCGCGTTCGTCGGTCTGCACCCCACCGCACAGGCGCTGCTGCTCACCTGCCTCCCCGGCGAGGCCCGCTTCTCCAAGATGCGCGACGAGGCCGACCGCATCTCCGTCGCCACCGACTTCATGGGCCACCTTGCGGGGCTGCATCGCCTCGACCCACGGACGCTCAGGCTGATCCCGGCCGACAGCACCGTCACGTTGCCCGAGTTGGTGCACGAGCAACTCGCCGAGTTCGACGCGATCATCGAAGCCCGCAGCGGCGCCGTCGACCCGGTGTTGCAGTTGGCACTCGACTGGCTGCGGGCCAACGTACCGACCGTCGACGGGCCGATCGTGGTCGTTCAGGGCGACACGGGACCGGGCAACTTCATGTACGCCGACGGCAAGGTCACCGCCATCGTCGACTGGGAACTCGCCCACCTTGGCGACCCGATGGACGATGTCGCCTGGGTGCAGCTGCGCTCGTTGCAAGATCCGTTCGGCGACCTCGACTCACTGTTCGCGGTCTACGCCGAACAGTCGGGCAATGCCCTCGATGCCGCCCGCATCAAGTACTACCGCGTGCTGGCCGAAGCCAAGATCATGGTGATGGGCCACGGTGTCTCCGTGCGCAGCCGCACCGATGGCGAGGGCGGCGGCGGCGACCCCGGTGCTCGTCTGATCTTCGGCCAACTGCACCGCCGCCTGTGCGCCGAGACGCTCGCCGACGTGATGGGTGTCGACCTGCCGCAGCCGGTTCCGTTCCCCGACACTGCACCCACCGACGACGACGCGCTGTTCGACATTGTCCTCGGCCAGATGCGCGATGTGATCACCCCGAAGATCGAAGATTCGCTGGCGCAGCAGCGCATCAAGGGGCTGGCCCGGGTGTTGAAGTACCTCGCTGAGTCCAGCCGTCACCGCGCCTGGGTCGACGCCGCCGAGTTGGCCGAGATCGACGCCGCGCTCGCGACACAGCACACCGACGTCGCAGCCGCGCGCGACGCACTCGCCAACGCTGTGGCGACGCGCACCATCG
>CAIXHI010000104.1 GCA_903919215.1 uncultured Acidimicrobiaceae bacterium | reverse complement strand
GCGCTGTGGGGTACGTTGCGCGCATGACACTCCCCTTCCACGGCATGTCGGGCGACGAGGTGTTGGCCCAGATCGACGAGTACAAGGCCGCCGATGTGCGCTGGCGCGACGGTCGGGCGTTCTCCCTGGTGTATTCCGCCGGCGACGAGGTGCAGGCGGTGGCCGAAGCTGCCTACCGGGCACTCGGCGCTGAGAACGGGTTGAACACAGATGCGTTCCCCAGCCTGCGGCGGATCCAGCAGGAGGTCGTCGACATCGCGGCTGTGTGGTTGCGCGCCGGGCCGGAGGCCGCGGGCTTCCTCACCAGTGGTGGCACCGAGAGTCTGTTGATGGCGGTGAAGGCGGCCCGTGAGCGCGGCCGCACGGAGCGCGGTATCACTCACCCGAACGTGGTGCTACCCGCCAGTGCCCACGCAGCGTTCGAGAAGGGCTGCTACTACTTCGGGGTGGAGAGCCGCCGAGTTCCTGTTCGCGACGACTGGCGTGCCGATGTCGCGGCGATGGAGGCCGCGATCGACGAGAACACGGTGCTCGTCGTCGGTTCCGCACCGCAGTATCCGCAGGGCGTCATCGACCCGATCCCCGAGATCGCGGCGCTGGCAGCCGCCCGCGACATCAACTGCCATGTCGACGCGTGTATCGGCGGTGTCACGCTGACGTCTTTGCGTGTGCTCGGCGAGGACGTGCCCCCGTGGGACTTCAGCGTCCCAGGTGTCACCAGCATCTCGGTCGATCTGCACAAGTACGGGTACACCGCCAAGGGCGCATCAGTGATCCTGCACAGCGACAAACGGCGCCGCGCCTACCAAACATTCGTCACCGACAACTGGCTGGGTGGACTGTACGGATCTTCAGCAATGCTGGGCTCGAAGAGTGGTGGCCCCTGGGCTGCCGCGTGGGCCGTGATGCACCACCTCGGCGATGAGGGCTACATGCGGCTGACGAAGGCAGCACGCCTCGCCACGGTTCAGCTGGCAGATGCACTAGATGCGACGCCGCAGTTGCAGCTTGTCGCCCGCCCCGACGCCACGCTCGTCTCATTCCGTGGTGCTGCAGGCTCGGAGCTCGACATCTTCGCCGTGGCCGATGCGCTGTGGCAGAAGGGCTGGTACGTCGACCGTCAAGGTCCCCCGCCGTCGTTGCACTGCACCGTCAACGCAATCCACGAGGGTCGCATCGACGCCTTCGTCGCCGACCTCCGCGTCTCGATCGCCGAGGTCAGCTCGGGCGTGACGAACGGCGCCCGTGGTGCCTACGGCACCATCGACTGACCAGCGACTGAGCAGCGAGGTCAGCGTGCGCCGACGTGGGCCGCGGCGGCGCGCACCAACTGTGCCAACTCCGCACTCTCATCAGCGCTCAACACCGCTGCGTACAGACCAGCGAGCACGCGATCGGTCAACTCCTCGGCGGGCGCCTTGTCGGCTGCGGTGACGATCGGGAACGGCGGCGACCATCCGAAGCGCATCGCGTTCTCCTCGCCGCCGGTCGCCAGCACGGCATGTAGCGGAGCGAGTCCACTGGCCACGACGGCGAGCAGGTGGACGCTGCCGCGAAGTTCGCGCAGCATGTGCAACAGCAACAGCGCCCGACCCTCGGTGTCGTCGGGCAGTGGCTCGGCTCGCCAACCGGCGAACAACGCCAACCCGCTGTCATCGACGCCAGTGGCCACCCGCTCTGCCAGTTCGCACATGCGGGCAAGACCAGCGAACCCGGCGAGTCGAGTGCGACCGAACTGAGCGCATGCTGCGCCGTAACGCGCAGCCGCGGCGCGGGCGCCCTCGACGGCGACACCCTCGACCCACATCTTGCGCATCAGTGACGGAGCGAAGAACCCGAACGCTGAGGAGACGACGTCCACCTCGACATCGCCGAGCACGCCCCCACGACCAACGATGTAATAGAGGTAGCCGTTGCGGTACCCGGCGGCCTTGGACGGCTCGAGCACTTCCGGGGCGAGCATCCAGCGGCCGCCGAGATCGCCGACCGGGGCGGTGAGTGCACGGATGCTGTCGAGGTACGGGGTGGGCGCGACCATCAACTGAACGTAGCCCCCTGAGCCGGCATGACCCCATGTCCTGAGTGAGCCGGGTAAGGTCGAACTGCCTCGGAGGCCTCATGAACACTCGCCCCACTCTCACCGACCTGCTCGGCACCGACGATTTCGTCGGACGGCACATCGGGCCCTCGCCCGCCGAACAGGAACTGATGTTGCGCACCATCGGTGTCGCGTCGCTCGACGAGTTGCTGGCACATACGGTGCCGTCCACGATTCGCCTCGCTGAGGCGCTACCACTGGCGGACAGTCGCACCGTCGAGGATGTGCTCGCCGAGCTGAAGTCCATCGCGCAGCGCAACAGACCGCGCACCTGCCTGATCGGCCAGGGCTACTACGGAACGTTCGTGCCGCCAGTCATTCAGCGCAACGTGCTCGAGAACCCGGCGTGGTACACGGCGTACACGCCATACCAGCCCGAGATCAGTCAAGGTCGGCTGGAAGCGATCCTCAACTACCAGACGATGGTCGCCAACCTCACCGGGATGGAGTTGGCCAACGCGTCGTTACTCGATGAGGCCACCGCCGCTGCGGAGGCGATGACGATGGCCCGCAGATCCTCGAAAGCTGCGTCGAACCGCTTCCTCGTGCATCACGACACGCACCCGCAGACGATCGCCGTGCTGCACACTCGGGCCGAACCGTTGGGCTTGGAGGTTGCCGTTTCCAGCGGTGACGGTTCGTTCGTCGCCGAGGACTGCTTCGGCGTGTTGCTCAGCCTGCCGACATCATCCGGAGCTGTGCCCGATTGGCGGGCGACGATCGAGCAGGCACACGCCGCCGGCGCCGTGGTCGTCGTGGCCACCGACCTGCTGGCGTGTGTGCTCACCACTCCCCCAGGCGCGCTGGGCGCCGACATCGCCATTGGTTCCGCACAGCGTTTCGGAGTTCCGATGGGTTTCGGCGGTCCGCATGCAGCGTTCCTCGCCACCAGCGAGGCGCTCACCCGTTCGATGCCCGGTCGCCTCGTGGGGGTCAGCACCGACACCGAGGGCCGCCCCGCACTGCGGCTGGCGCTGCAGACCCGCGAACAACACATTCGTCGGGAGAAAGCCACATCCAACATCTGCACCGCGCAGGTGCTGTTGGC
>CAIXHI010000103.1 GCA_903919215.1 uncultured Acidimicrobiaceae bacterium | reverse complement strand
GTCGAACGGATCTGCTCCTTGATCGAGGCCGCGAACACCGCCGCACCGGTGACGAGCGCGACGCCGATCAGGACCGGCGCTGCGGTACGGGCGGTACGCCGCGGATTGCGCTGCACATTCCCCCTGGCCATCGTGCCGGTGACCCCACGCACGCGCTGAACCGGCGCCCCGATCACCCGCGCGACGGGTCGGGCCATCACCGGGCCCAACAACAACACCGCCGCGAACAGACCGACGACGCCGACCGCCAGCAGGATCGCGTCACCGCCAGCCAACACATCGACGATCGCAACGGCACCCACGGCGGTGCAGGCAATTGCCGCTCCGACGCGAGCACGGGTTGCGCCGACACGATCGAGTACCGCATCGCTCATCGCCGCGACCGGCGGCACACGGCCGGCACCGATTGCGGGGCCGAGTGCAGCCAACAGCGACGCCGCCACACCGGCCACGATGGTGATGATGACCGTCCGCGGTTCCACCACGATGCCGCGGGCCGGAATCACGTAGTCGAGCGCATCGAGGAGGCGCTTGATCGCTGCCGCCAGACCGATTCCACCGAACAGGCCGAGCGTCGAACCCATCACCCCGATCGTCAGCCCCTCGAGCAGCATCGTCCAGGTGATCTGTCGCCGACTGGCTCCGAGCGCCCGCAGCAGTGCGTTTTCGCGCTGGCGCTGTGCAGCGGTGATCGAAAACACGTTGTAGATCACGAACATTCCGACGCCGAGGGCGATGAAGGAGAAGATCCCGAGGAAAATGGTGAGGAACCCGAGGCTCTGCTCGATGTCGGTCTGCGACTGGGCAGTGATCTGCTGTGAGGTGAGCGCAACAGCGATGTCGGGATTGAGTGCGTCGCCGATGCGTTGCACCAGCACGTCTGGTGGCACTGAGCCATCACCCTTCACCAGGACGGCATCGATGAACCCGGGTTTGGCCACGAACTGCTCAGCAGTAGCCGCATCGAACAACGCCCATGTCGCGTTTCCCGGCGAGATGATCGCGTCGTACTCGACGATGCCCACGAGGGTGAACTTCCGCGACCCACTGTTGCTGTTCACCTTCACGCTGTCGCCCAGTTGGTACGCGCCGTCGCGCGCAGTCAGCGTGTCGAGCGCCATCTCGGTGCCGCCGGCTGGCAGGCGCCCCTCCTTCACCTTCCACACTGACAACTCGCCGGAGTTGACGGTGGCACCGAACGTCGGCGCCGTCGGCCGCTCGATCGGCTCGCCGTTCTTCCCGATGACCACGGCGTCGTCGGTGATGCTCACCTGTGCTTCGGCAACGCCCGGCACCGCCTGCACTTGCTGCAGGACGGAGGAGGGCATCCGGTCGCGTTCTTCCAGACCGAAGAAGTTCTCGACCGTGTTCGCGCTCTGCACATACGCGTCCACCCGGTCGTAGACATCGGCGAAGAGCGCGTTGAACGTGCGCTCGATCGTGTCGCGGAACACGAACGTGCCAGCGAGGAACGACGTACTGGCCACGATGGCCAGCGCCGTCAGCAGCAGGCGCGGCCAACGGGCCAGCACACTTCTCCAGGCGAGTCGGATCACGTCGTTGCGATCGCAGCCAGGATGTCGGCCTTGGCCCCTTTGCGGGCCGGAATGATGGCTGCCAACGCTGCGAGCACCAAGGACAGCACCGAGGCCGTAGCGATCGTGCTGACCGGCAACGAGAAGGTGCTGAGCCCCTGATCCTTGAACGACCGCACGATGACCCAGCCGAGCGTCAACCCGACGACGACACCCATGATCACGCCGACGACGCCGGTGATCATGCTCTCCCAAAGCACGCTGCTGCGCACTTGACGACGGGTGGTACCGACCGCCCGCAACAGACCGAGTTCACGGCGCCGTTCCCACACCGACAACCACAGCGTGATCACGATGCCGATGGCCGCAATGAAGATCGACATGCCAAGGAGCGCGTAGATGAAGTTGAGGAAGCCGTCGATCTGCTTGCTCTGTTCGTTGATGTACTGCTCGCGGTTCTGCACCTTGGCTGTCGGGTAACGGTCCATCAACGTCGTCAACGTCGCAGTGTTCGCAGCCGTGACACCACCGTTGGCCTTGACGAACACAGAGATGTCGAACAGCGGGTACTTCTGACCCTCGAACATTGAGCGGTCGACGATCAGGTTGCCGAATGTGTCGGTGGAGAACAAGCCACGGATGGTGAGCTTGAACTGCGCGCCATCGAGCAGCTGCACGGTGACGACATCACCCACCGCAAGACCATCCCGGGCGGCCTTCTTGACCGAGTAGAGGATGCCGTCGGGGCCCAGCTTGTCGAACCCACCCTCGGTGAACGTGAAGCTCAGCACCGCCTGGGCATCGACGGGCACGACGGCCAGCACACCCTTGGCGTTGAACGTGCCCCGCTCCTCGAGTTTCACCTTGGTGGCGGCGACACCCATCGCGTGGGCGACGCCAGTGGCATTGACATCGGCAGCAATCGTGGACGGCAACCCGAGACCGCTGTTGGCTTGTTTCGGCGAGACCACATAATCGTTCTGGAACGCCTTGCTGAACACCTCACGGGTGCTCGACTTGGCCGACGCTCCCAGCGTGGCAACGCCGATCATCAGCGACAGGCCCACCGCCAGCGCGCCAGCGGTGAGCGCCGTGCGCTTTGGGTTCCGCGCTGCGTTGCGGCCAGCCATCGTGCCCGCCGCGCCGCGGAGGCGACCCAGCACCGGCGCAGTGACGCGAGCGACCGGCGCTGCCACGAACGGCCCGAGCGCAATCAGCGCCATGTAGATCGAAGCGGCACCGACCCCCAGCCACACAGCGCTGCCCGAGAGTCCGAGCAGCATTGCCACGACCGACAGCAGCACGGACACGAGGCCGATGACCTTGCGCTTCGTGGAGACGCCGGCGCGATCGACCGCGACATCGCGCATCGCTGCCAGTGGCGGTACCCGGCCTGAACGGATGGCAGGCGCGACCGCACACACCAACGTGACCACGACGCCGACGATCATCGTGATGATGAAGCCGGTGGCATGGATCGTGAGGGGTGTGTCGCCGGGACCGAACCCAGCGGCGTTGAGTGCGCTGAGGATGCCGAACGCCAGTCCGATACCGCCGACGCAGCCGAGCACGGTGCCGCCAATGCCGACGACGAGCGCCTCCTCGAACATCGAGCGGATGATCTGACTACGGCTGGCACCAATGGCCCGCAGCAACGCGTTCTCCTGTGTGCGCTGTGCGGCACTGATGCTGAACACGTTGTAGATGATGAAGCTGCCGACGAACAGCGAGATGAGCGCGAAGATCGTCAGGAAGATGGTGATGAAGCCGAGGCTCGTGGCGACAGCGCTCTGACTCTCCTTGGTGATCTCAGCGCCGGTGAGCACCTCGACCTCCGGATCTGCCAGAGCCGTGTGGATCGAGTCGGCCAACTCGCGGTCGTTCAACGATCCGTCACCGTGCACGACGATCGCGTCGAGATGTTCCGTGTCGCCGATGACGAACTCCTGGGCGACAGGGAGCTCGAACAGTGCCCACCCCGACCCGCCGGGACTGTCCTTGCCGGCGAACGTGACCAAACCAACGACGGTGAAGTCGCGCGCTGCGCCGATGGAGGTGATGCTGACCGTGTCGCCCACTTTCACATTGCCGGTCTTGGCCGACGCTTTGTCGAGCACGACCTGGTCGGGGCCGGCGGGCTCGTGCCCTTCCGCTACCTGGAACGGCGAGGTGTCGCTGGGCGCCCACGACGAGCCGAACTTGGGCGGGCCATCCTGACCCAGCACCTTGCCGTTGAACGACACGACGGCATTGCCGGTGACGTCGCCGTAGGCCTCGTCCACACCGGGCAGACCCTGCACCTTCGCGAGCAGCTCGAGCGGGATGCGATCGCGAGTGTCGTTGCCGAAGTCGCCCTCGATCACATTGGTCGAACGCGCGAAGGCGTCGGTGTTCTCGTAGGCGGTGGCGAACATGCTGTTGAAGCTGTTCTTGATCGTGTCGGTGAACACGAACACACCGGACAGGAAGGCGGTGCCGGCGATGACGGCCAGCGCAGTGAGGATCAGACGGCCTTTGCGGCTCCAGATGTTCTTCAGGCTGAGCTTGAACATCTGTCACTCACCAAAGCGCTTCATACGGTCGAGCACCAGCGCCGCTGTCGGATCTTCCATCTCGTCGACGATCTTGCCGTCAGCGAGGAAGATCACCCGGTCGGCGTAACCGGCGGCGTTCGGGTCGTGTG
>CAIXHI010000102.1 GCA_903919215.1 uncultured Acidimicrobiaceae bacterium | reverse complement strand
TGTTCGACCAGGGTGAGCAGCAGTTGCAGCCGACGGCGCTCGCCACCGCTGAGCGTGCCGATGGGGGCGAACTGGGCATCGCCGTCGAACCAGAACCGCTTCATCAGGATCACGTCGGCCAGCGATGGTTCGCCCTTGTTGCCGGCCACCGCCTCGCGCACCCGTTGGGTTGGGTCGAGACCGCTGCTGAGCTGGTCGAAGTACCCGATCTTCACGGTGGCGCCGCATTCGATTTCGCCAGCGGACGGGGTGAGCCGCCCGGCGACGAGGTTCAACAGCGTGGACTTGCCGGCGCCGTTGGGGCCGACGATGCCGATCCGATCACCCGGTTCGAACACGACGGACACACCGGCCAATACGGCCGAGCCGTCCGGCCAGGAGAACGACACCTCGCGGACCTCGATGCCCTTCGAGCCGAGCCGCTGCGAGCCCATCGACAACGACAGTTCGCCGGCGCGTGCGGCGGCCTGCGGGCGACCGTTGACCAGCGCCGTGGCGGTGGCGATACGCGCCTTGGGCTTGGCAGTGCGGGCGGGAGCGCCACGGCGCAGCCAGGCCAACTCGCGAACGGCGAGGTTCTTGCGCACCTGCTCAGCCACCTCGGCACGTTCCTCGCGCTCGGCCCGACCGGCCAGGTACGCGGCGTAGCCCGACCCGGCGTTGCGGCCCTGGGGCATGTGCACGTAGCCCGTGCCGCGGTCGATCTCGAGCACCTTGGTGGTCACCCGATCGAGGACGTGGCGGTCGTGGGTGACCAACACCAGTCCCCCGCGGTACGCGGCCAGCCACTCCTCGAGAAACTTGATCGCGTCGAGGTCGAGATGGTTCGTCGGCTCATCCAGGATCAGCGCTTCGTACTCCCCCATCAACAGGCGAGCCAACGCCACCCGCTTCGCCTGGCCACCGGACAGTTCATCGGTGCGGGCCTCCAGCAGCGCCGCCATACCCAAGCGATCGAGCATCGCCTCGCCCTCCCAACCACCGCCGACCGCATCACGGACGCTCCCCTCGGGGAGGACGGGTTGCTGCGGCAGGAAGCCGATCCGGGCGCCTCGACCCCAGCGAACCTCACCCGCTTCGGGTGTCAGTTCACGGCCGAGCATGCGCAGCAGCGTGCTCTTCCCACAGCCGTTGAGGCCGACGACGCCTACGCGGTCGCCATCGCTGATGGTCAGCGAGACACCATCGAAGAGCGGGCGGTTGGGTCGAGTTGCGGTGAGCCCGGAGGCGTCGATGAGGATCATGTTCTGCAGTCAAAAAGTGAGATCGCCAGGCCCGAAGGACCTGGCGATCTTCGTGTGGGCCGGGCAGGATTCGAACCTACGTAGGCTGTGCCGGTTGATTTACAGTCAACTCCCTTTGGCCACTCGGGCACCGACCCATCAGCGGTTTGTGAGGTTATCGCCTCCAGTACGCTTGCCGCATGTCCAGTTTCGATGTCGTCTCCGAAGTTGATCGCCAGGAAGTCAAGAACGCGATCGATCAGGCCCAGCGTGAGATCACCACCCGCTTCGACTTCAAGAACACCAACTCGTCGATCGAGCTGGCTGATCTTGCCGTCACACTGCGCACGGTCAGCGAAGACCGCTTGAAGGCGCTGCGCCTCGTGGTGGAGGAGAAGCTGGTCAAGCGTGGGGTCTCGTTGAAGGGGCTCGACTGGGGCAAGGTCGAGGAAGCCACGCAGAACACCGTGCGCCAGGTGGTCACGATCGAGGTCGGTATCAGCAGCGACAAGGCCCGCGAGATCAACCGGATGCTCAAGGAGAAGGGCCCCAAGGGCATCAGCAGCCAGACGCAGGGCGACACCGTTCGCGTCACCGGCAAGAAGCGCGACGATCTGCAAGCCGTCATCGCGCTGCTGAAAGGCGCCGACCTCGGCATCCCGCTGCAGTTCGAGAACTTCCGCGACTAAGCGGGGGTGCAGCCAGCTGCGTTGGGGTCGGCGGCTGGGTGCGCGGCCACGGCGGCCCACCCACCCAGGGGATCGATCAAGCTGCGCTCGTCGGCGGTGGTGACGGCATCTGCGCCGTACACCGCGCATGCCAACTGCTGGGGTGACAGCTGCGGGTAGGCGAGCTGCAACTGCCGATACTGCTCGGCCCGCAGCGGTGCGCCACCGAGCGACAGGCGAACACGACCATCGTTGGTGGCCACGGCCTCACCGGGGTCGCATGCCGTGACAGTGAGCTGGCCGATGGCCGCACCGGGAACGGCCGTCACCGAGGTGTTCGACTCGGCCGGGGCTCCGGCCGCCCACGCCTGGAACACGCCGGCCGCGCCGTCGAACGACGCAGGGTCGATCTGCACGAGGGCGGTGACGCAGACGCCGCTGGTGCCGCGCACCACCGAGACCGCATCGCCGCGCCATGCCAGCGCCGCGCGCCAGGCGGAATCAGCATCCACTCGGGACGCGAGCACGTGGTACCAGAAGAACATGCCCTGCGATTGTTCGTCGACGGTTTCGGCCACACCGGACACCAACCGCCGCACGTCGAGGACCTGGCCATCGTTGATCAGCGCGTCGCGCTCCACCCCGTCGCGGGTGGCAGTCGGTGCTCCATCGAAGTACGGGCGCAGCGCAAGACCCATCCGGTTGGACGCAGTGGTCGCGAACGGGACCGTGGAAACGGGGATCTGGTAGGCCGAATACAGCGCTTGCTGCTGGGTGAGCACGTTCACCCGTTCGGAGTCGTCCAACAACGAGGTGGCGATCGCCAATGCATCGGCTTCGTAGAGCGCACGCGTGCCGCGCACCACCGAGGGTGAAGCGTGGGCAACACGCGTGCTCCAGCCGTACTCCTGATCAAGGAGGGCGAGCGCCAGCGACCTCTGGATCGCGAACCGGCGCAGATCGGTGGGCAATCCCTCGACGACATAGATCGTCTCCGCTCCGGCGTCGTAGAACGCAGGAGCATCGGCGATACCGGCCAGACCGACCTGGGCGACGTCGAGCGCACCGCTCAACAGACCAAGTGCCCGCCACTCACCGGCAACGGCGTCCACCTGCGAGCTGTCGATTCCCAACGTGACGTTGATCAGCTTGGTGGAATACTCCGGTGCGGGCAGCGTGGTCACCTCGACCGCCGTAGCGAACGACAAACCGCGGGCAGTCTCGACTTCGGCGGCCAGTGGCTTCACCTCGCCCGACCAGCGCGCGTCGAGAAAGTAGTACTTCGCAGCAAACAGTCCGCCACCGAGCAGACCCAGCAACACGACGATCCCGAAGAATCGACGTACCGGATGGTGACCATTGCGCCGCTTGGGAGGTGACAGCGTCGCCGCCAACTCGGCGTAGTTGCGGCGCGGCACAGCAGGTGGCGCCGCCTGTCGCACCGAATACATCTCGTGTTGGCTCAGCGAGGGGACGAACGGCGCGGCGATCACCGGGTGTTCGCCCGTGATGACTCTCGGAAGGTCGCCGGTGAGGATCGCCGGGAGTTCCACCGGACCGAGTGGCTCTTCCATCTCGGGCACGAATGCCAGCCGATTCAGTTCGGCCTCGACCGCCGGCGTCGAAGGAGGTGTGAGCGACGGGTTGTACACGGGCGGCGGCGGCAGCGGCGCCTGAGCCACCGCAGGAACCTCGCCCGAGATTCCCTTCAGGATCAGCTCGGCGAGCCCGGTGAGTACCGGGTCGGGTTCGCGCTGCGGCGGCACCTCCGGGGTGGCCCGCATCAACCGGAGTTCCACGTCGTCGATCTGTGGGAGCTCCGCAGCGGGAGCTTCGACTGAAGGGGTCTCCGGTGGCAGATCACGGAACAACGGATTCGGCGGTAACGCCGCGGCCGGGATCAACTGCGCGCGGAAATCGTCGACACTGTGCGACTCGTCGGATTCCGTTGTCATCGCAGGGCCAGCCTCATCAGCCACATCTTCCCAGGCGAGACCCCGCAGTTGCGAGACGGATTCGACCGCAGCGTCGCTGGGATCGCGATGGAAGAGCGGTGAATCGAGCCGCAGACGGAAGTCGTCAAGCGTGAAATGATCGATTTCTGGGGACGCCACGCTGTGTGTATCGGCCGCAAGTCCACGCGGCTTGAGCGATGGCAGACGATTCAGTCCTCCACTGGAGCGTCGGCCGCTCGCCGCTGCAACTCATTGACCACGCTCGCATCCGCGAGGGTGGTGGTGTCGCCCAAGTTGCGCCCCTCTGCCACATCGCGCAACAGGCGGCGCATGATCTTGCCACTGCGCGTCTTGGGGAGATCCGGGGTGAAGTAGATCATCTTCGGCTTGGCAATCGCCCCGATCTCGTGTGCCACATGGTTGCGCAGTTCGTCGACCGGCACCTCCAGCCCACCACGGAGCGTGACATAGGCGATGATCGCCTGACCCGTAGTGGCATCGTTCGCGCCCACGACGGCAGCCTCGGCAACGGACGGGTGACTGACCAGCGCGCTCTCCACCTCGGCGGTGCTGATGCGGTGTCCGCTGACATTCATCACGTCATCGACGCGCCCGAGCAGCCAGAGGTACCCGTCATCATCGAGTTTGCAGCCATCCCCTGCGAAATACCGTCCGGGGAACCGACTCCAGTACGTGTCGTGGTATCGATCAGGGTCGCCCCAGATGCCACGCAACATCCCGGGCCAGGGGGTGGTGAGCGTCAGGTAGCCGCCGCCATGTGTCACCAGTTCACCGTGATCGTCGATCACTTCCGCACCGATGCCCGGCAGTGGGAACGTGGCCGAACCCGGCTTGGTGGTGGTGCACCCGGGCAGCGGGCTGATCATGATGCCGCCGGTCTCGGTCTGCCACCAGGTGTCGACGATCGGACAGTTCCCGCGACCGATGTGCTCGTGGTACCACATCCATGCCTCGGGGTTGATCGGCTCGCCGACCGAACCCAGCAGACGAAGCGACGACAAGTCGTGTTTGGCTGGCTCCTGATCGCCCCACTTCATGAACGTCCGGATCGCTGTCGGGGCGGTGTAGAACTTGGTGACCTTGTACTTCTCGACGATCTGCCACAGCCGATCGTTGGCGGGGTAGTTGGGCACACCCTCGTACATCACCTGCGTGGCGCCGTTCGCCAAGGGGCCGTAGACGATGTAGCTGTGACCGGTGATCCAGCCGACATCGGCGGTGCACCAGTAGACGTCGGTCTCGGGCTGCAGGTCGAACACGTACTTGTGGGTGAAGGCCACGTGGGTGAGATAGCCACCCGTGGTGTGCATGATGCCCTTCGGCTTGCCCGTGGTGCCGCTGGTGTACAGCAGGAACAGCAGTTGCTCGCTGTCCATCGGCTCGGCGGGGCACACCGGATCGGCGACGGCCATCAGCTCGTGGTACCAGTGGTCACGACCCTCGACCATGGTGACGTCGTTGCCACCGCGGCGCACGACGACAACTGCCTCGATGGTCGGCGTACCTTCGAGCGCCTCGTCGGCGAACGACTTCAACCCGAACACCTCGCCGCGGCGGTAGCCGCCATCGGCAGTGATCAGCACCTTGGCGGCAGCGTCGTTGATGCGATCGGTGAGACTCTGCGCACTGAAGCCGCCGAACACCACGCTGTGGGCTGCGCCGATCCGTGCGCAGGCCAGCATCGCCACGGCGGCTTCGGGGATCATCGGCAGGTAGATGTTGACCCGGTCGCCCTTGGCGACGCCGAGACCCTTCAAGACGTTGGCGAAGCGCTGCACCTCATCGAGCAAGTCGGCGTAGGTGACCGTCCGACTGTCGCCCGGCTCGCCCTCCCAATGGAATGCGACCTTGTCACCCTTGCCGGCGATGACGTGACGGTCGAGGCAGTTGTAGCTGACGTTCAGCGTGCCACCGACGAACCATTTCGAATAGGGCAGTTCCCACTCGCAGATCGTGCTCCACTCCTGATCCCAGGTGATCAGCTCCGCCGCTTGCCGCGCCCAGAAGCCCTGATAGTCGGCTGCGGACTCGTCGTACAAGCTGGTGTCGGCGACCAACGCCTCACGCTTGAACCCTGCCGACGGTGGGAACGTGCGCTGCTCGTCGAGCAACGCATCGATCGTGTCGTGTTCATCTGCCATGGCGTGTATACCCCCGGTGACGGAGGTTAAACGCAGCCCCCTGAACGCGCAACACGGGCGCTGCCTCAGCAGCGCCCGTGTTCAGGATTGTTCAGTTCAGAACTGACTGACGTCAGTGAGCGGCATTCCGGCGGCCGGCAGCGGCGACCACCACGCCGAGGCCCAGCAGCAGTCCACCGAATGCGACCAGCAGGCTGGTGCTGCTGGAACCCGTGGAGGGCAGAACGGCTTCCGACTGCTGATCGATCGAGGTCGGGGGAACCGGACCCTGGCTGGCGACGCTCGTGGTCGTCTCAGCAACCGTCGTGTCAACAACGGCGATGGTCGTGGTCGGAGCCTCGGTCGTGGTCGGAGCCAACGTCGTGGTCGGAGCCAACGTCGTAGTCGGAGCCAACGTCGTGGTCGACTCATCGTCGCAGTCGTCGTCCGACTCGTCGCTCGAGTCGTCGCCTTCGCCGAGGATCTGCGAATCGCCCTCGTTGTCGCACGAGCTGCTGTCATCTTCGCAGTCGTCGCTGGAGTTGTCGCTCGACTCGAGCAGCTGCGAATCGCCCTCGTTGTCGCACGAGCTGCTGCAATCCGAGCTGTCGTCGCCCTCAGTGAGGGACTGCGGCTGCTCGGAGTTGCACGAACCCTGGTCGCTGCCGCCTTCGGCGTGGGCCGGCACGATCCACAGGCCGCCGATGACGAGGGCGCTGCCCGCTGCCATCGAGATCAGCCCCATCTTGAATCGCGAGTTGTGAGTGTCGTTCTGCTGCTTCATGTCCGCTCCTCTAGCGCTGCGAGAAGCTGATCATAAGGGCGGAACGCCCGTAAGGGAAGCGTCAATAGGCGTTCTTGACAACTTTCTGCTCATTCTCAAGGCCACGGGGCTCTTTCGAGGACATTGCCGCCGCAAACGTAGGTGCGATACGGCTTGGCGGCCACGAGAGCCAACGCCCCAGGGTGGTGGGCTGCCCACTTTGGGTAGCATCTGTCTGCGTCACCTGGCGCGGCGAAAACGCACAGCGCGGGCGCCGCTGGTGCGACGCCCGCGCTGCGGGTGTTTCAGTTCACAGATACCTGACGTCAGTCAGTGGCGCCCCGGCGGCCGGCGGCTGCAACAACCAGGCCGAGGCCCAGCAGCAGTCCACCGAGTGCGACCAGCAGGCTGGTGCTGCTGGAGCCCGTGGAGGGGAGGTTCGCTTCCGACTGCTGATCAACCGAGGTCGGGGGAACCGGGCCCTGGCTGGCAACGCTCGTGGTCGGAGCCTCGGTCGTGGTCGGAGCCAACGTCGTGGTCGGAGCCA
>CAIXHI010000101.1 GCA_903919215.1 uncultured Acidimicrobiaceae bacterium | reverse complement strand
CACTGCTGATGTGGAACTGGTCGATCAGCTCGGCGAGGACGACACCGACGCTGAGTGCGGGCACCAACAAGCAGAAGGCGAGCGCGGTGGAGACCGTCAGCCGGTCCCACTGAAAGGTCGTGGGGTCGTCGGTTCCGGTCGTCACTGTCACAGTTGTAGCAAAACAGCGCGCCGACTCGATGATTGGATAGTGAAAGGATTGCATCGATGCCGGACATGGACCGTTCATGAACCGTCCGCCACACGTCCCGGATGCGATTCGTCGCGACCGTTACGAGCGGATCTTTCGCGAGGTGTACGAGCCGCTACAGCACTATGTGCTGCGCCGGGCGGCGCCGTCGGTGGCCGATGATGTCGTGGCCGAAGCGCTGGCCGTGTTGTGGCGGCGGCTCGACGAGGTGCCCGACGAATTGGTCCTGCCGTGGTGCTACGGGGTTACCCGCCGGTGTCTCGCCAATCACCGCCGCGGCTGTGGGCGTGGGAGCAACTGCAACCCCGGGAGATCGCCGTCGTACTCGCCATCAGCGCCAACGCCGCATCGATCCGCCTGCATCGGGCAAAGCAGCATCTCGCTGAGGTGCTCGCTCCCGGGCGAAAGGATTCGGGTCGTCCCGGACACGAAGCGGTTGGACACGCCAAGGAGGCACGGTGAACGACGACGAGCTGATGTCACGGCTCCAGCGCAGCGATCCGTCCTCGGGTGTGCCCGTCCACCCCGTCGACGGCCCCGATGCCGCAGCACTCCTGGAGCAGATCATGAACGAACCGATCATGCCGGCCACGCCGGCCAAGAACCCCTATGCGCCCAGCCGCAAGGCATGGTGGGGCTTCGGCGTCGCCGCCGCGACGCTGGTTGCCATCGGAGCGACGGTCGTCATCGTCGACAACTCCGGCACCAACTCGGACACGAAGTCCGTCACGCAGGTGTCCTACTCGCTGCCGGCCGGCGGTGGCGGCCCGGCCACCTCGATGTGCATGCGTGTCGACTCCTATGTGCCCACGCCCGGCCAGCCGGCGTTCCTCGGCACCGTGGGGGCCATCGCTGACGGCAAAGTGACCGTCATCGTCGACAAGTGGTACTCCGGCGGCGACGCTGATGAAGTGATCCTGAACGCACCCGACGCCACACAGCCCGACCCCGTGCTCGAGGGCGGCGTGGCCTTTGAGGTGGGCAAGCAGTACCTGGTGGCGGCATTCGACGGCCAGGTCGCCGGTTGTGGTGTCAGCGCCGAGGTCAGCCCCGAACTCACTGCCCTCTACGAGCAGTGGTTCCCGGTCTGATCACAGGGGCACCTCTGTAGCTTGTGCGGATGCTCCTGGGTATCGACACCGGCGGTACCTACACCGATGCCGTCGTGTTCGACGAACACGACGGCACGGTCGTCGCCACGGCCAAGTCGCCGACGACGCACCACGATCTGGCCATCGGGATCTGCGGGGCGATCGACGCAGTGCTGGCTGCAGCAGGAGTTCCCGCTGAACGGATCGAGTTGGTCTCGCTGTCCACGACCCTGGCGACGAACGCGCTCGTCGAGGGCAAGGGCCGCTCCGTCGGTGCCGTCATCATCGGCTTCGACGGGGAAGTGCTCGAACGGGCGGGCCTCGGCGAGGCCCTGGGTGGCGATCCGGCGATCATCCTGGCCGGCGGGCACGATCCGCACGGCGACGAGATCGCTCCGCTCGACGTGCAGCGTCTGGCCGACGAGGTCACCCTGATCGCCGGTGCGGTCGAAGCCTTCGCCGTGACGGCGCAGTTCAGTGTGCGCAACCCGGCGCACGAGTTGGCGGCGGCAGCGGTGATCCATCGAGTCACGGGGAAACCCGTCACGCTCAGCCATCACCTGTCGGCTCGCTTGAACGGGCCGAAGCGTGCCGTCACTGCCGTGCTGAATGCGCGCCTGATCTCGATCATCGACGGTCTCGTGCGCACCACGGAAGCGGCCTTGCTCGACCGCGGAATCCATGCACCGGTGATGGTGGTGCGTGGTGACGGCTCGTTGGTCTCAGCGGGGTTCGTGCGCGACCGCCCGATCGAAACGATCCTGTCTGGGCCGGCTGCCAGCCTCGTGGGGGCGGCGTACCTCACGGGTGTGGCCGATGCCGTGATCTCCGATATCGGCGGCACCACCACCGATATCGCCGTGCTGCGTGGGGGTGTGCCGATCGTGAGCGCCGACGGGGCGACGGTCGGTGGTCACCGCACGATGGTGTCGGCAGTGGCGATGCACACCCACGGTCTGGGCGGCGACAGTCATGTGCGTCACGACGAACGCGCCGTGGGTGCCGCGTTGCGGCTCGGTCCGCGCAAGGTGGTTCCCGTGTGCCAGTTGGCGATCGACGAGCCGAAGTTGGTGCACGCGATGTTCGACCGCCAACTGCAGTCGACGATGCCGGGTGAGCTGGATGGCATCCTGCTGATCGCCGAGCGTTACGACGACAAGGTGGCATCGCTGGAGGGCAACGAGCGAGCAGTGCTCGTGGCGATGGGTGGGCGTGTGGCAGTCGCCGCCGACGCGCTGTCGACGATGCACATGCGGCGTGTGATGGAGCGCCTGGTGCAACGCGGCCTGCTGCAACTGGCAGCGTTCACCCCCACGGACGCTGCCCACGTACTCGGGTTGCAGCACACGTACGACGTTGGTGCAGCGCAGAAGGCGGCGGCGCTGTTCGCCCGCTTCCGCGATCGCATGGGCAAGGCGCTGGCGGTGGATGGCGAGACGATCTCTCGGCTGACGATCGACACGCTCGTGCGTCGCAGCGCTGAGGCAGTCTTGGCCGCGTCGTTCGAACACGATGGCCTTCCCGGTGAGACGGTGGCGCAGACGGTGGTGCAGACGGCGTTGAACCGTGGTGCCGGTGCCACCGACACCGCAGTGCGGTTGGGCGTCACTCTGGGTCTGCCGCTGATCGGCCTCGGCGCGTCGGCACCTGCCTACTACCCGCGGGTTGCGGCGCTGCTCGGTGCCGAGTCGCTGGTGCCGGAACACGCTGGCGTGGCCAACGCCGT
>CAIXHI010000100.1 GCA_903919215.1 uncultured Acidimicrobiaceae bacterium | reverse complement strand
TGGTGGCCAGGTGCTGGCGGCGGGCGGCCGGGAGCTGCGGCATCGCGTGGTGCACTCGCTGGATCCAGTCGTGCGAGGGCGCCAGCGGCACGAGATCGGGTTCGAGGAAGTACCGGTAGTCGTCCGCGTCCTCCTTGGTTCGCAGCGTGTGCGTGCGGCCGTCGGTCTCGTCCCAGTGACGGGTCTGCTGGCGCACGGCGTCGCCGCTCTCGATGAGGTCGATCTGCCGGCGCGCCTCGTACTCGATGGCCCGGCCGACTGACCGGACACTGTTCACGTTCTTGATCTCGCAGCGAGTACCCAACGGTGTGCCGGGCTTGTGCACGCTCACGTTGGCATCAACGCGCATGCTGCCCTCTTCCATCTTGGCGTCGCTGGCGCCGATGGCGACAAGGATCGCACGCAACTCGCTGACGTAAGCGCGAGCGTCGTCCGCGCTGCGGAGGTCGGGACGGCTGACGATCTCCACCAGCGGCACACCAGCACGGTTGAGATCGATCAACGAGTGGTTCGCACCATGGACACGACCACCGGTGCCACCCACGTGGGTGCTCTTACCGGCGTCTTCTTCCATGTGTGCGCGCTCGATACCGATGCGCACGCCGTTGGGGAGGTCGAGATATCCGTCGACATTCAGCGGTTGGTCGTACTGGGTGACCTGATACGCCTTGGGCATATCAGGGTAGAAGTAGTTCTTGCGGTGGAACGTGCTGGGTTGCACGGTGCAGTTCAACGCCAACCCGACGCGCATCGCCAACTCGACGGCGTGCTCGTTCAGTACGGGGAGCGCCCCCGGCAGACCGAGCGTGACGGGGTCGATGTTGGTGTTCGGCTCATCACCGAAGCGGTTCGGGCTGGCGGAGAACAGCTTGGTGGCGGTGGCCAGTTCCACATGCACCTCGAGGCCCACGACCAGTTCCCAATCACCGGGCAGTCCGTCGTACGCGCTCACTTCATGCTCCGTTCCAACGCAGCAGCGACTCTGAACATCGTCGGTTCCTGCAGGGTTCCCGCGAGGACTTGCACACCCACGGGCAGACCCTCGGCACCGGTGCCGAACGGCACGCTCATCCCCGGGTGTCCGGCGAGGTTGGTCGGAATCGTGTACGTGTCGCACAAGTACATCGCGAACGGGTTGTCGCCCTTGGCGCCGAACTTGAAGGCCACGCTCGGCGAGGTGGGCGTCAGCAACACGTCGGCCTGCTGGTAGGCCCGCTCGAAGTCGTCGTGGATCAGTCGTCGCACCTTCAGCGCCTTGCCGTAGTACGCGTCGTAGTAGCCGGCGCTGAGTGCGTACGTGCCGAGCATGATGCGCCGTTTCACCTCGTCGCCGAAGCCAGCGGTGCGGGTGGCGCCATACATCGAGTCGGTGTCGGCCGCTTCGACGCGCAGGCCGTAGCGGACGCCGTCGTAGCGGGCAAGGTTGCTACTCGCCTCGGCTGGAGCGATGAGGTAATAGGCGGTGAGACCGAAGCTGAACGCGGGCACCTCCACGTCGACGATGGTGGCACCGGCGGCCTGCAACGTCTCGAATGCAAGATCGAGGCGTGCTTGCACATCCGGGTCGGCCCCCGCCGGCAGGTCGGCGATGCGACCGATACGCAATCCTTCGACACCCTGCTGGATGGCTCCGACGAGGCTGGGGTGCGGCTGCGGGATGCTCGTGCTGTCGTGCGGGTCGTGGCCGCCGATGACGTCGAGCACCAGCGCGGCATCCTCAACAGAATTGGCGAACGGCCCGATCTGGTCGAGGCTGCTGGCGAAGGCGACGAGGCCGTAACGGCTGACGTAGCCATACGTGGGCTTCACCCCGACGACGCCGCACAGCGCTGCCGGTTGGCGGATGCTGCCACCGGTGTCGCTGCCAAGGCTGAAGTGGCTGAAACCGGCGGCGACCGCCGCTGCGCTGCCACCGCTGCTGCCACCGGGAACGCGGCTGATGTCGTGCGGGTTCCTGGTCGGTCCGAACGCCGAGTTCTCGGTGCTGGAACCCATCGCGAACTCGTCGAGGTTGGTCTTGCCGACAACGATCGCACCTGCGTCTTGCAACGTACGCACGACAGTCGCGTCGTATGGCGGCTTCCAGCCAGCGAGGATCTTCGACGAACACGTCGTGGGGATACCCCGCGTGCACATGTTGTCCTTCAGGGCAACCGTGACGCCGGCGAGTGGACCGGGGTCGTTCCCTTCGGCTGCGAGCGCATCGATACGGGCGGCATGGGCACGGGCTTCGTCCGCGAGCACCAGGTTGAAGGCATGGATCTCGGGTTCGCGAGCAGCAATGGCCGCGAGGTGCTGTTCGACGAGGTCGGCAGCTTTCGTGGTGCCGGCGCGCACAGCGGCAGCGATGGACGCAGCAGTCACCATGGCAGGAGCAGCCATCATCCCTCCACCCCGCCGGTCGGCGGCACACGGAAGCGGCCATCCTGCGCTGCGGGTGCTGCCGCAAGCACTTCGTCGCGATCGAGACCGGGCCGCACCACATCGGCACGGAACACGTTCACGAGCGGAAACGGCTGGGTCATGGGAGCCACATCGGCGAGGTCGAGAGCATCGACATCGGCGAAGTGCTCGAGCATGCCGTCAAGTTGGGCGGTCATCCGCTCGATCTCCTGTGTGGAGAGGTCGAGCCGGGCGAGCCGCGCCACCTTGGCGACGTCGGCGGCGGTGATGCGGTCGGACACGAGGTGAGATCCTACGGCCGGGCTGCTTTCAGGCGGCAGCGAGTAACTCGAACAGCAGTCGGGCGCTGATGTCGGGGCGGATGTATGGCGAGGTGATTCCCGCCTGCGATAGACGGATACCGACCGAATCGAGTTGCGCCCGGTAGGCGGCTAGGTCGCTGGACGGCATGGTGCGCCGAGCGGGAGGACGCAACCAGGCGATCTTGACGCAGGTCTGGCAATAGTGGGCAGGGTCGCCGTCGGCGAACGGGCGGGCGATCGGTCGACGCTTCAGACCGCACAACGTGGCGCGTTTCTCGCCGGGTTCTGCGTATCCGGCGGGGCGCAGCGCGTGCACCTTGGCGGACGCGTTGATCACCATTCCGCCGGCCTCATAGCGACGGAAGCGGTTCGGGAGATGGGCCAATGGGCCACCGGGCTGCGTGATCAGCCGTTCTGGCGGGGGAAACACTCCGAGACCACGCCGGCGTTCGTAGGCCCGCTGACGACAACTGTCGGAGCAGTAGATCCGCTTGCGGCCCGGGCCGATTCGGAGTGCAAAGACCGTCTGGCACCACAAACACGACCGTTCGGTGGGTCGTCGCACCGGAGTGAACTGTTGAGAATCCATGGCGCCACAACTACCGGAGGGGTGTGACGCGGTCGCCCCGACCAGCCCGCCGACCAGCCCAACCGCTGCTCGCGCCATCGCTCAGCGAATCTCCACGTGACGAAACAAGAGTGGCCGGAGCAGGCAGGCAGGCGGGCTCAGCGAATCTCCACGTGACGAAACAAGAGTGGCCGGAGCGGGTGGGCGGGGGTGCCGGACCCGCAACCCGCCAGCAGCCCACCAGCACCCCACCTTCCCCTTCCCCTTCCCCTGCCCCTGCCCCGCATTTCGTCACGTGGAGATTCGGCCAGCAGAAGCGGACGAGGCACCCTCAATGGTCGGGCCGAGCTGGCCGGCCGCGGCTCAGGCGTTGGGATCGATCGGAGCGAAGTTGGGTGGGCGCTTCTCGAGATAGCTGTTGACGCCTTCAACGAAGTCGGGACGCTTCATCGACTGCTTCATCAACTGCACCGCATCGTCGTGAGCAGTGATGAGGTCTTTCGTCCAGTCGGCATAGACCTGACGCTTCATCACCGCCATCGAGGTGGGCGACACGGTGAGCGCAAGGTTCGTCGCATACGCCAGTACGTGGTCGAGCAACTGATCGGCCGGAACCACGGCATTGACCAGCCCAAGCTCGACAGCCTCCTCGGCCAGCACCACGCGACCAGAGAACAACAGGTCGAACGCCCGGGCAGTTCCCATCAGCCGCGGCAGCACCCATGCGAGGCCCCACTCGGCGATCAGACCACGCTGACCGAACGAGGTGGTCAGCTTGGCTCCGGCCGCCGCGAAGCGCATATCGCACATCAGTGCCTGCGACAGGCCCATCCCTGCGCACGGACCGTTGATCGCCGCGATCACCGGCTTGGGAACCAACGTCGTCGCGTACTGCGGACGGGTGCCAGCGGCGGCCTGCGCCCCGCTCCCACCGCTGCCTCCACCGGATGCGCCCAACTGCTGCAATGTGTTCATGTCAGCCCCTGCGCAGAACCCTCGGCCGGCGCCGGTGACCACGATCACCTTCACCGCCGGATCGGCTGCGGCCTGATCGAGTAACGCGAAGTAGCGATCCCCGAGTTCCTGGTTCCAGGCGTTCAGCCGGTCGGGGCGGTTGAGCGTGAGCAGAGCCACACCGGGCTCGCGCACTTCGTACAGGACGACGTCGTCACTCATCCTCGGAAACGTAGTCGTCGGCGATCGGCTCATCCGTGTCGACGGGAGCATCGTTGCGATGACGCTGCCGGTCGACCAACAGATAGGCAACCGCCCCCAGACCGGCGATCAACGCCGTCCACTGGTTGAGACGCCAGCCGCCGCCTGAGTTCGCTGGGTCGATGCGCAGACCCTCGATCCAGAACCTCCCGGTTGCGTACCCGACGACATAGACCGCCAAAAGGCGACCAGGACGCAGCGTCATTCGCTTGTCGATGAGCAACAGCACCCCGCACAACGCAAGGTTCCACAGCATTTCGTACAGGAACGTCGGATGGAACGTGGTGCCGACCGCGTAGCCCGTGGGAAGGTGCGCGGCATCGATCTCCAGCGCCCAGGGAAGCGTCGTCGGACGCCCGAACAGCTCCTGGTTCCACCAGTTTCCGAACCGCCCGATGGCTTGCGCGAGCGGGAGCCCGGGAGCAGCAGCGGTGAACAAACCGGCCGGCGAGATACCCCTGCGATGAGCCGCCCACAACGCCACGAGGATGCCCGCCAACAAACCACCGGGGATTCCGAGACCGCCGTTCCAGATCTTGAGCCAGCGACCCGGTTCCTTCCACGGCTGGCTCTTGTCGGTGACGATGTAATACAGCCGAGCACCGAGCACGCCAGCGAGCACAGCCCCCACGGCGATGGAACTCATGTCGTCGCGAGTACCGACCTGAGCCTGCTCGAGACGGCGACCAGAGAGCCATGTTCCGGCCACCACACCAAGCGCGATCATCAGGCCGTAGGCGTGGATCGACAGGCCGAACAGTTCAATCGCTCCCGACGAAGGGCTGGGGATGGTGAAGATCACCGCAGCCTCAGACCAACACGCGCTGCGCGAAGGCGACAGTGGATTCGAAGATCAGTTGCTTGTCGTAGTCCTGAGTGGCCACGTGGTAGCTGCGGTCGAGGCTGACCCGTTCGACCGGCCCACCGTACGTGGAGGCGAGGAACTCTGCGGCTGCCGGTTCCACCACGTGATCCTGAGGTGAGTTCAACAACAGCAACGGCTGGCGCATGCTGGGGTACGCAGGCACCAATGGTGCGAGCCCGTCGATCATCATCGACAGCAGCGGCGCCAGAGGAGTGGCGTCGTACGCCGACTCGCGGGCGTCGGGGTCGGCGATGTCGCTCCCGATCGCGGGCATGAGTTCCGTACCCCCGTCGATCATCCCCTGCACCATGTCGAGCACTTCCTGGGGCTGCGGTGCAGTTGCCGGGTTGATGCAGACCAGACCGGCAATCTCCGCGTGATCGGCACCAAGACGGAGCGTGAGCGCGCCGCCCATGCTGAGCCCCACGACGATCACCTTCTGCGTGCGAGCCGCCAACGTCGCATACGCCGCCTCGGCGGCACCCGCCCAGTCCGCCCAGCGGGTAGGGACCATGTCGTCGACGACGGTGCCGTGTCCCGGCAACAGCGGCATCTCCACGTGGTATCCAGCTGCAGCGAGCGCCTCGGCAACACCGCGCATGCTGCCGGGGTTGCCAGTGAATCCGTGCAATACAAGCGCCCCGTGCGCCGACGTACCACGATGCGACCAGGGCTCGGCCCCGGGAATGAGTGCAGTCATGACCTGCAGTATGTCAGCCGCCCCTCAGGTGTACGGATCGTCAGCGCCGCCCGGCTCGCGCCACCACTCCACTGGCGAACCTTTCGTCGCCCACTCTGGGAACGGCAGGATGCAGTTGACCGGGCAGACCGGCAGACACTTGTCGCAACCACTGCACAGTTCGGGAACGATGACCACGTCGATGCCGTACTTGAAGATCGCCCCGAACTGCGGCGGGCAGTACGCGATGCACTTGTCGCAGTTGATGCACTCGAGCATCTCGATGCGCAGCGGCGACTTCTTCCACTTCGGGTGGCGGGATCGGTCGGCGATGCGCGCGTCCCGGGAAGCGGTCATGGGCGGGAGTGTAGGTGCCATCTCTCCCTCCCAGGATTGACCCATCGGTCAGGGCCGGTGAGACTGACCGTGTGACCGGCGACCGTCTCCACACCGAGCACGGCAACGAGCGCAAGGAGCAGCTACTGCGCGCCGCCGAGCAGTTGTTCACGGAGAGGGGCTACGGCGCGGCCCGCATCAGCGACATCTGCGCTGCGGCCGGAGTCGCCAAGGGACTCTTCTATTGGTACTTCCCCACCAAGGAGTCGCTGTTCGCCGAGCTGGTGAGAACGATGCGTCACCAACTGCGCAGGACGCAGGCCGCGGCAATGGAGCCCTCGGCCGACCCTGTCACTCGTTTACGGCAGGGAGCCGAGGCGAGTGTGCGCTTCATGGCCGCACACCAGACCTACTTCGCGTTGCTCGATGTGGAGCGACTGGATGCGGCGCTGGCGCCGGTGATGCGCGAGGGCAGCGATGTGTATGCATCCGACGTACGCCGACTGATCGTCGATGCCCAGCGGCAAGGTCTGGTACCAGACGGCGACCCGACGTTCTACGTCGTCGGAGTGCTCGGCGCGGTCTCATCGTTCGGACATGCACACCGGGCAGGTCGCTTGCAGATACCGATCGACGACCTCGCGGCGGCAGTGGGCCGATGGGTCACTGACGCGGTGGCTCGCCCGGCGGACGCTGTTCGAGCACTGACGCCAACGACGGGTGCCGACGCGCCATGACCGCGAGCAGCGCGTCGACGACGCGTGGTTCGAACTGAGTGCCCTTGCCCTCGACGATGTGGTGCAGCGCCTCCACAGCTGTCCATGCTCGCTTGTAGACGCGAGCGCTGATCAGTGCGTCGAACACATCGGCGATGGCGACGACGCGCCCGCTGAACGGGATGGCCTCGCCGGCCAGGTTGCCCGGATAACCGGCGCCGTCCCACCGCTCGTGATGTGTGAGCGCCAACTCGGCAGCGAGCTGCACCGTCGGCGATGTGCTGCCGGCGAGGATCTCCGCACCGTATGTCGTGTGCGTCTTGACTACCTCGAACTCGGCGGCGGTGAGCGGCCCCGGCTTCAACAGGATCGCATCGGGTACCGCGATCTTGCCGATGTCGTGCAGACGAGCTGCCAACCGCATGCGCTCGACGTACTCGCTGTCACATCCCAACTCCTGCACGACGTCGGCGGCGAGGTCGCCGACGCGCACGGGATGGTCGACCGTGTCGGGATTGCGGAACTCGGCCATGACTGCTACTCGCAGCAAGGCCTCGAGCTGGAACGCCTCGACCTGGTCGGTGCGCTGCGCCACCAGGTTCTCGAGTTCGGTCGTGCGCAGCCGCAAAATCTCTGACTGCTGACGCGAATGCTCGCTGTCGTGCTGGATCTGCAACGTGCGGATCCGCAGGTCGGTGCCAAGGTTGAACATCTCCGCGTTCAGTGCGTAGCGCGCCTCCTGGTGCGCGAGCGCCTGATCAAATCGGCCCATCGCCTTGTTCAGGTCTGCGAGCTTCTCGCGCAACGAAAGCGCAACCTCTGACATGTTCGACGTCGTCGCCAGGTCGAGCGCCTCACCCCACTCGCGCAAGGCCTGTTCACGCAACTGCTGCGCAACGTAGAGCTCACCACGCGCGACGCGAACGGTGACGACACTGCCCGGCGACAACGGCACCTTGCGTTCCGTGCGGTCGCGCACCACGCCATCGGCTTCGTCGAGGCGTGCCTGTGCACGATCGAGCGCGGCCAACGACACATACGCCATCGCCAAACGAGCAAGGATCTCAGGAACGATTTCCGGGGCGTGCACAGTGGCCAGCACGAGCGCTGACTCACCGAGGCTGACCGCCAGCAGATCTTCGTGACGATCCGCGCGCACCTTGGCCAGGTTCGCCAACGTGATCGCATCAAGATCGGGACGGTGCTGACCCTTGTTGGACATCAGCGCTGCTTCGTAGGTCACGATCGCCCGATCGGTGTCGCGCAGGCTGTGTTGGATGACCGCGATGGAGTTGAGCAACATCCCTTCGCTGGTCAGGTCGCCGGTGGATCGATACAACTCGAGCGCCGCGAATGCAGACGCCAGAGCTTCGGAATAGTTGCCGGCATGGTGCTGCACGGCGGCGATCAAGTTCAGGGCTGACACCTGAGTTTTCACCGCGCCGCACTGCGCCGACAGGTCGCGCGACTCGAGCGCGACAACGAACGCCTCGTTGTTCAGACCGGAGGCATATGACAACTCAGCCAGGCGATACAACGCCTCTGCCTCGCCGAACTGATGCTGTGTCGAACGAGCGAGCACGCGCGCCTGCTGCACGAGCGAACGGGCGCGACCCATGTCGGTGGCCTCGATCTGAGCAGCCTGGTCGAGTAGGTCTTCGACGGACACATCGCCGCCGCCAGGGCCTCGCGTCAGGTGGGTTGTCGACGCCACTGGACTTCCCCTTCCTCGCTCATGGCGCTTCCTGATCGAGCCCACCAGCTCTCGGCGCGTCAGCAGGCTACCCACCTCGTATCGTGGTCATGTGGACACCACGCGGCAGCGGCGAGCCGTCAGACGCAACCTGGAGTCGTCGGCCATCACTGCCCTGGCACCCGTGATGGCCGTTCTCCCTGTGTGGGTGCTGGCGATCACGATCTGGTGGTTGCCGTTCCACCTGCTCTGGGACGTCCCACTGCTCTGGTTCGCTGGCGGTTATCTGGCAGCGGTGGTCGTCTTGTTCCTGCGCACCGTGCAGGTCTGGCTACTGGCACCGTTGCTTGGGGCCCGGCGGCCAACGCGCGACGAGCACGCCGTGCTGGCCCCCGCCTGGCGGCCGGTGTTGCAGATCAACGATCTTCCCGGGCACCGCTACGTGTTGATGGTGCTGCCGTCCAACGAACTGAATGCATTCGCCTGCGGCGGACACTTGGTGGTCGTCACCTCGTATGCGATCGACACGCTGCCCCGCGACGAACTCAGCGGGGTACTCGCGCACGAACTCAGCCACCACCTGGGCTTGCACACCGTGGCGCACACTTTCGGTCAGTGGCTCAGCATCCCTGTGCTGCTGCTCGCACGTATTGGGTTCTTCCTCCAGAACGTCGCGTCCGCAGCCACCAGCAGCTTCGGCAAGGATTCGTCGGCACTCACCGTGCTCGGGCGCTCTGTGGCTCACGTGTTGACGGCGATCTCCTGGGTGTTCCTCAGCGCGCTGTTGCTGAGCAACGCGCTCGCCAACCTGGTGGGCAAGGACAGCGAGCTGCAGGCCGACCGCCGCGCCGTACAGATGGGGTTCGGTAAACCGCTGGCAATCGCGCTCCGGCGAGTCGTCACCGAGTTCGGCGACGACCGACCGACCTCGTGGAGCGAGCGTCTCGCCGCCAGTCACCCGCCGGCGCGCACGCGGATCGCGCGTATCGAAGCGATCCTGCGGCGACGCGAAGCTGCCCATCGCGCGTGAGTCCCCCCGGTAATGTCGGGCCTCATGCAGAGAGCGACCACTGACCGTCAACCAGCCATCCGGTCCAGCGCACTGGTCCGCCGGTTCGGCGACAACGAAGCGGTTGCCGGGGTTGACCTCGAGGTACAGGCGGGCGAGATATACGGCTTCCTCGGCCCCAACGGCGCGGGCAAGAGCACCATGGTGCGCATGCTCACCACGCTGTTGAAGCCAACATCCGGCACGGCACACGTGGCCGGGTACGACGTGGCGGCCGACGCCGATCAAGTGCGGTTGCGTATCGGGGTCGCGCTGCAGGAGGCGGCGCTCGATGGCAAGCAGACCGGACGCGAGCTCCTCGACCTGCAGGGTCGCCTCTACGGACTGTCGCGTACCGAACGATTGCGACGGGTGAAAGAGCTGCTGGAACTCGTGTCCATCGGCGACGCGATCGACCGCCGCATCAACACATACTCGGGCGGTATGAAGCGACGCCTCGACCTGGCCGCATCGCTGGTGCACCAGCCCGAGGTGCTGTTCCTCGACGAACCCACCACCGGCCTCGACCCCACCAGCCGCGCAGCGGTGTGGGCCGAGGTGCGCTATCTCAATGAGCAGTTGGGTATGACGATCTTCCTCACCACCCAGTACCTGGAGGAGGCCGACGCGCTCGCCGACCGGGTGGGCATCATCGCTCAGGGCAAGCTCGTGGCCGAAGGCACACCAGCCGCGCTGAAGCGATCGATCGGCAGCGACGTCATCGTCGCCAAGGTCGCCGCAGCCCACGCGGCGAGCGTGGCCGCGGTGGTGGAACGTCTCGCCGAGGTCGATCGTGTAGAGATCGCCGGTGACGAAGTGGTGATGTCGGTCGACCGTGGCGCCGCAGCGATCAGCCCAGTCGCCGTAGCACTCGCCGAAGCCGGTGTCACCGTCGAGGGTCTGACGTTGCGCACGCCGACACTCGACGACGTGTTCTTGCACATCACCGGCGGCCGGCTGCAGGAGGACGCAGCATGAGCACCGTCACCCACGGCGAGCGCGTGCACCCTCGTGCCGCCGGCTTCTTCACCGACTGGCGCACGGTCAGCCTGCGCGCGCTGCGCCTCACGTGGCGCGACCCCGAAGCCTTCGGCCCGGCGCTGGCCATCCCGCTGTTCTTCTTCGTGGTGAACATCGGCGCCCTGCAAAAGTTCGTCGAGGGCTCCGGCAGTTTCCCTCCCGGGTTCGACTACAAGGCGTTCCAGTTGCCAGTCGCCGTGATCTTCGCCGTAACCGGGGTCAGTCGCGCTGGCTCACTGGTCATCGACATCCAGGACGGGTACCTCGACCGATTGCTGCTCACTCCCGTTCGGCGCGGCACCCTGTTGTTGGGGTTGATGACCGCCGACTTCGTTCTGATCGTGTGCCTCGTGCTGCCGGTGCTCGCCCTCGGGCTGATCCTCGGTATCCACGTCGCCACCGGCATCGTCGGCATCGTGATGTTCGTGCTGTTCGCCGGTGTGTGGGGACTGGCGTTCACCGGCTTCCCCTACGCCATCGCGCTCCGCACGGGCAACCCCACGGCCGTCAACAACGCATTCCTGTTGTTCTTCCCGTTCGCGTTCCTCACCACGGCCTATCTCCCAGAACAGGCGATGACCGGTTGGCTGGCGACCGCGGTGAAGTTCAACCCCACCACCTACCTGCTCAGCGGGATGCGCAGCATGTTGCAGACGGGTTGGCAATGGGGTGAGATCGGCAAGGGACTGCTCGCCATTGCCGGAGTCGGCGCCGTGTCGTTCACACTGGCGTTCACCGCCTTGCGCGGCCGCGTCAACCGCTCGTAGCAATCGACGCGACCACGGCATTCAGCACCCGCACCAGCGAGTCGGGCGCGATCTCGAGGTCGAGCCCTCGTTTGCCGCCGCTGACGAAGATCGTGTCGAACAGAACGCACGTCTCGTCGATCGC
>CAIXHI010000099.1 GCA_903919215.1 uncultured Acidimicrobiaceae bacterium | reverse complement strand
TGGAAGCAGCTGCTCGACACCGACGCCTGCACCATGTGCGGCCGCTGCACCAGCGTGTGCCCGGCGCACGCCACGGGCAAGTCGCTCGACCCGCGCGAGATCGTGCTGAAGACCGGCGAGATCATGGCCGCCAGCGCCAAGCATGCTCACGTCACCCCGCCGCTCAGCATCGACAAGGAGATCACCATCTCCGCCAACTCGTTGTTCGACCGCATCACCGCCGAGGAAGTCTGGGCGTGCACCAGCTGCCGCGCATGCGATGAAATCTGCCCGGTCAACATCGAGATCCTCGACAAGATCCTCGACATGCGGCGCTACCTGTCGCTGATGGAGAGCAACTTCCCCACCGAACTGGGCAACGCCTACCGCGCGATGGAGAACCAGGGCAACCCGTGGGGTATGAACCAGGGCGAGCGCGCCGACTGGGCGACTGGTCTCGATGTCCAGGTCGTCGATCCGGGCGAGGCCTTCGAAGCCGAGTACCTGTACTGGGTCGGCTGTGCCGGTTCGTTCGATGACAAGAACAAGAAGGTCACCCAGGCGATGGCCAAGCTGCTCAAGCGAGCTGGCATCACCGTCGCGATTCTTGGTCCCAGCGAGAACTGCACGGGCGACTCGGCCCGCCGCTCGGGGAACGAGTACCTGTTCCAGATGCTGGCCATGCCGAACATCGCGATGCTCAACGGGATGGGCGTGCGCAAGATCATCACCCAGTGCCCGCACTGCTTCAACACGTTGGCCAACGAGTACCCGCAGCTCGGCGGCACCTACGAGGTCGTGCACCACAGTCAGTTACTCGAGCAGCTGATCACCAGCGGCCAGCTCGATGTCAGCCAGGCCACGCTCGAAGAACGTCTCACCTACCACGACAGCTGCTACCTCGGCCGCCACAACGACGTCTACATGGCGCCGCGCAAGGTGGTGGGCAGTATCAAGGGCATCCAGGTGGTCGAGATGCCGCGCAACGGCACCCAGGGCATGTGCTGCGGCGCTGGCGGTGCACGGATGTGGATGGAAGAGAACGTCGGCACCAAGATCAACGATGAGCGCGCCAAAGAGGCGCTCAGCACGGGTGCCACCCGTATCGCCACCGCCTGCCCGTTCTGTTACATCATGCTCGACGACGGGGTGAAGGCCGCCGGTGCCGAAGAGACCGACGTGAAGGTGGCCGATATCTCGATTCACCTGCTCGACGCACTCGAAGCCGGCGACCGTGCGCTGGCCAACCCAGCAACACCTATCGCAGGTACGTAACGAAACACACCCGTCGGCGGACGGTTCCCACCGGGAGGTCACCATGCCACAGTTCGATCAGGCCCTCGCTGAGGCGTTCTACTTCGAGGAGCCCGACGTCATCGCCAACCGGACGGGACGTCTGTCCGCGCGTCAAGAGACCATGTTTCGCGACGGTGCGGTTCTGTACCGCAAGCAAGTGCCGAAGATCATGTGGCTCCTTGCCGTCGCACTGGTGGCAGTGATCGTGATGGTGTTGTCGCAGGCGAAGGGCGACACCGGGCAGATCGCGCTGGCGCTCGGTGCCACGGTCGCGGCGATGGGCGTCATCGTGTTGCTCGTCCGCAAGAACTACTCGCAGGCCGACCGTTTCGAAGCAGGCGCTGCGGTGCAGGTCGCACGCGGGCCGGTGGCAGTCGACCAGAACCCCTACAACTGGCTCACCGACGGTGACCACGTCGTCGGCTGGGAGGTCTCCATCGGCGAGGTGAAGTTCCGCTTCCTCCCCGAGCAGGCCGAAGCCTTCACACCCGGAGCGGCGTATGCGATCTACTACGCCGATTTCGGCCAGCCGCGCCTGTCGTTCCTCAGCGCCGAACGCGCCTGAGCCCCACGCAGTTACAGCGTGTTCTGGTCGTACTTGCTGGCGACTGCGCCCTGTTGACCTTGGTACTTACTCTTCAGGTCGGGGTGACCGTAGGGGCGCTCGGCAGGACGGTCGAGTTTCTGGAAGACCATCTGCGCGATCTTCATACCGGGCCGCAACAGGATCGGCAGGTTGGCAACGTTGCTGAGTTCCAGCACCACGGTGCCCTTGAACCCGGGGTCGATGAAGCCGGCAGTGGCGTGCACCTGGATACCCAGGCGGCCGAGTGACGATTTACCGTTGACGATGCCGACGATGTCGCTTGGGCAACCGATGATCTCTGCGGTGTGGCCGAGAGCGAACTCGCCGGGGTGCAGGATGAACGGCTCGCCGTTGGGCACGGTGACGATGTCCATCAACTTCTGCTGCGGCTCGAACGGGTCGATGTGCGTGAGCCGGCTATTGCGCATGACGCGGAACTCGGTGCCGAGGCGCACATCGACGCTGGCCGGTTGCACCAGATCCGGTTCGTAGGGATCGAGCGTGATGTACCCGGAGCTGATGTACTCGCGCAGCGTCACGTCGGAAAGAATCACGGCCGGAGCCTAGTTGGCCGTCCTGCCCCCACCCCCACCTCGTTCGTGTCACACATCGGCCACGGGGTGCGGTGGTGGGTGTGGGGCAGGGGCAGGTGGAACGGGACCGTGCCACTAGCGTTCCCCTCATGGCCAATAGTTCCGCCGCTCCGCTGGTGCTTGCGATCCTCGACGGTGTCGGTCTCGCACCGCCCACGGAGGACAACTCGGTGTGGTTGGCGCGAGCACCGTTCCTGCACTCGGTACTGCGCGACGAACTCGTCGAAGGCCAACCCGCCGTGCGCACCGAACTGCGCGCACACGGCACGGCGGTTGGCCTGCCGTCGGATGCCGACATGGGCAACAGCGAGGTCGGTCACAACATCCTCGGCGCTGGGCGCATCTTCGACCAGGGCGCGAAGCAGGTGGAGCAGGCGATGCTGGAGGGCACCATCTGGGGTCCGGCGTGGCAGCACGTCCTCGCCCGCGGCGTCGCTGGCAAGCGCATCCACTTCATCGGTCTGCTGTCCGACGGCAATGTGCACTCGCATATCAAGCACCTGCAGATCATGCTGGAGAAGGCTGCCGAGGCAGGCGCCGCGCACCTCGTCGCGCATGTGTTGCTCGACGGCCGCGATGTGCGCGACGGCACCGGCGACAAGTACGTCGAGCAACTGGAAACGTTCTGTGCCGAGCTCGGTGCCCGCACCGGCATCACTCCGATCATCGGTTCGGGTGGCGGCCGTATGGGCGTCACGATGGATCGCTACGAGGCCGACTGGGCCGTCGTCGAGCGCGGCTATCAGGCGCACTGCGCGGGCACGGCGCGGCCGTTCCCATCGGCGCTCACCGCGATCCGTACGTTCCGCGCCGAGGACCCCAGCATCAGCGATCAGTTCCTTCCGCCGTTCACCGTCGTGGGCGGCGACGGCGCGCCGGTGGGCGCGATGCAGGATGGCGACGCGGTGGTGCTGTTCAACTTCCGCGGCGACCGGATGATCGAGATCTACCGGGCGCTCACCGAGACGCCGTTCACCGCGTTCGAGCGCGGTCCACTGCCGGCCGACCTGTTGGTCAGCGGCCTCGCGCTGTACGACGGCGACCTCAAGATTCCCGCCGAGTTCCTGGTGCCGCCCACGCGAGTGACCAACACCGTCTCCGAGGTCATCGCCACAGCCGGTCTCCGCCAGGCGGCCATCGCCGAAACGCAGAAGTACGGGCACGTCACCTACTTCTGGAACGGCAACCAGAGTGACAAGTTCAACAACGCGCTCGAGGACTATGTGGAGATCGAGAGCGACCGGGTGCCGTTCGAGCAGCGGCCGTGGATGAAGTCGGCGGAGACCGCCGACGAGATCATCCGTTGCATTCAAGCAGGCAAGCATCAGTTCATCCGTGCCAACTTCGCAGCCGGCGACATGGTGGGCCACACGGGCAGCGTGCAGGCCGCCACCATCGCCGTTGAGGGGCTCGACATCTCGCTGCGCCGCGTGTTCGAAGCGGTGCGCCGCGCCGGGGGCACGCTGATCGTCACCGCCGACCATGGCAACTGTGAGGCGATGGTCGAGCGCGACTCCAAGGGCACGGTGCAGTCCCTCGCCGACGGCACGCCCGTGCCGAAGAAGTCGCACACGTTGTCACCGGTGCCGTTCGTGGTGCTCGACTTCATGGGCCGCACGATCACGGTAAACCACATCGAGCATGCAGGTCTGGCCAACGTGGCCGCCACCCTGCTGGGGTTCCTCGGCCTGCCAGTTCCCGACGCGTACGCCGCGCCGGCGATGACCGTGCAGACCTGACAGGTCGGAGGACCCGACTCAGATGACGATGTCGCTCGCGTCCACTTCGACGGCGTTGAGCTCACGGGTGGCAGCCGAGTTGTTGGCGACCGATACCCGGCTGTCGCGGTCGTTGAGCGCCATCGTCGAGTGGACGATGTGTCCGAGGACGGCGAACAACGTGGCAATGACCGCCACCTTGCGAGTCTCACCCGAGAGCGTGTAGATCACCACGACGCTGCCGGCGATGGGGAACGAGACCCCGGACACCGACCGCACGATGTTCTTCAGTACCTGACGGCTGCGCACGTTCTTGTTCATCTCGTTGTCTCCTCGATCACGGTGTTCATGGTTCATGCGTCCTCCGGTTTGCGACCCGCCGGAGTGGACCCGCCCGAGTCTCCAGAAGAGCTACCCCCGGCCGGAGCAGAGCCGCCGGAGCCACCCGTGGCGGCCGCAGCGGCGATGCTGGTGACAGCGGCGGCCGCGGCGACGAGTGTCCGGCGCGATGAGACGTCGATGTTCGAGCCGACCGGCACGTACTTGTCGAAGCCACTGCCGTACACGTCGATGGTGGATTCGAAGGCGTTCTTGATTTCGGTCGGCGCGTTCGTCACGGCGGCCGACACGGCGTCGACCTGTTCCTGACTCAACGACGACACCGGGATAGCGGCGAACACCGACTCGGCCTGCGCCGGGTCGATGCTGGTGAGCACTTTGTCGCTGGTGGCTAGGTCGGTGGCCGCTGTACCGGTGAGGCCAGAGTCGATGAGGTTGGTCACCGTGGCGGCCACCTCGGACGGTGTCACGGAGGGCGAGTCGAGCGCCGCGACCGCCTCGGTCTGAGCTGCAGGCGTGACGAGCGCGGCAGGCGCGACCGGGGCTGGCGGTGTCGTGGTGGTCGTGGTCGATGGCTCCACGCTCGTCGTCGTCGTGGTCGGCGCGACCGTCGTGGTGGTCGCGATCGCCGTCGTGATCACTGGCGCCGAGGCGGTGGTGACCGTCGGCGGTGTCGGGTTGGAGGTGGGCGGCGGCGGCAACTGCGCCACCGTGGTCGTCGTGGTCGTAGTCGTCGCAGCGACGGTCGTCGTCGTGGGTGCCGCTGTGGTCGTGGTGGTTGGAGCGACGGTCGTCGTCGTGTCGAGCACGGTCGTCGTCGTGTCGAGCACGGTGGTCGTCGTGGTCGTGTCCACCACCGTGGTCGTCGTCGTCGTATCCACCACCGTCGTCGTCGTGTCCACCACCGTCGTCGTCGTGTCCAGCACCGTCGTCGTCGTCGTGGTCGGGGTACCCGCCATGAACTCGAAGTCGATGCCGTAGTTCGAGCCGACGCTGCCGTTCGGGTAGTCGGTGGGGTTCGCGCTGTACACGTACGTGCCGGTGTCGATGGTCAGTGGCCCGACGGTGAGAGAGGGAAACGCCGGACCATACGCGTAGCCGGTGTGCTCGAGCGAGTAGCCCACCGTGAACGTGGCACCGGCAGCGATGACCGCCGGGGCGTCCAAGGCCACTTCCTGCCAACCTGATCCCGATTCGTTGACGAAGCTCTGCGTCGCCAGCACATTGCCACCGGCGTCCCACACGACGGCGGTGTGCGCGCCGTAGTTGGCGGGGTCCTTGGCGAACAGCACCTTGGTGACGGTGCCTGCTTCGGCCGTGGACACCCGCACGCCGAGGTTGACGGGGTTGGTGCCAACCCACGGCTGGAACAGCGTTGGGTAGTAGCCGGCCAGCAGCACGGTTGCGCCAGACGTGACGATCCTGGTGTGCACGCCGTCGAAGTTGCTCACCAGTGTGGGGCTCGGCGTGGTCGCCACCGCTGCGAGGTAGCCCCAACAGCGCAGCTCGCCGATCGAGTTCAGCGCGCATGCGTTGTAGAAGCCGGCGGTCACGGCGGTGATCGTGCCGCTGAGGCCGGGAACAACGGTCGGCGTGTACACCGGACCGCTGGTCGAACCCTGACCGAGGAACGCCTCGGTGTTGCGACCCCAACACTGCACGTCGTTGGAGTAGAGCAGGGCGCACATTCCGAAACCGCCGGCTGTGATCGTGCGCACACCCGATTGCAGTCCGACCACGTCGACGGGCACTGCGCTGTTGTTCGTGGTGCCGTCACCCAACTGACCGAAACTGTCGGAACCCCAGCACTTCACGGCTCCGGTCGTGGTGAGCGCACACATGTGCGCCTCACCGCCGGCGAGTGCCACGACGGACGACAGGCCAGACACCGTGGTGGGTGCCAGGACGTACGGGTTGTTCGAATCGATACCGAAGGTGCCGTCACCGAGTTGGCCGTAGCCGCCGTAGCCCCAGCACTTCACGGTCGTGTCCAGCATCAGCGCGCACGTCGCCTGCGCCATCGTGGCGATGGAGCGCACGTTGCCGGCGAGACCCTGGACCGCCGTGCTGACGGTGCTCGTGCCCGTTTGGCTTCCGTCGCCGAGTTGGGCCCACCCGTTCTCGCCCAGGCACTGCACATCGGACGACGTCGTGACGAAGCACGTGAAACCGCCGCCGATGTCGATCTGGCGGACTCCCGAGGTCATCCCGAGCACGTCGACCGCGGATGTCGAGAAGTTGTTGACGCTGCCGTCGCCCACGCTGTTGCCCCAGCACTGCGCCCCACCAGCCGCCGTGAGCGCGCAGGTGGCGGCGGACCCCGTAGCGATGGCCTGCACGCTGCCCGACAGGCCGACCACGTCGACAGGGGTGCTCGACGAGTTCTCGGTACCGTCGCCGAGGCGACCTCCACCGCCGTAGCCCCAGCACTTGACCCCGCCGGTGGAGGTGACACCGCACTGCTGGTAGTTCGACGCGGAGATCGAGGCCTGCGCGACCCGGAAGTCGCTGCCGGACGACGTCTCACCGGAATCGGCGCTGGCGGCGCCGATGTATCTCGAACACAGCCCCATCAGCGCCAGCAGCAGTGGCAGCGCCATCAACAGCCGATGAGTGCGACGCGCGCGGCGCAAGGACCCGGGCCGACTCACCCTTGACGTCCACGCTCGAAATCCATCCCCGAAGAGTACAAAACCGATTTACCACAGAGACTCACAGTTCGTGAACACTGAGTGAACAGTGTTAGTTCTGCGTGAAAGCAACGGTCTCTGTGCCGGTTATCGGCCTCGCGGTGCCAAGGGATCCCCCGGTCGCTCGCGCCGCGCGTAGATGTACAGGTCGTCGTGCTGACCCGGCCAATGCGGCAGGGCCACCAGCGCTCGCTGCTGCCAGATGGGTCTGGTGCCGCACACGCACGCCAGGTCGAGGGCCCCGTAGGTGCAAGCGACACAGTGGTCACAGCCGCCCAGCAGCGCGTGGAAGCGGGCGTCGCCGGTGCGGCCGCCCGGACCCTCGCCCACGTAGATCAGCGCGTCACCGCCAGCGGCGAAGTAGCGATCGAGCGCGTCGGCCGGCCATGTCTGGTCGCGAGTGGGCCACACGATCAGCAGCGTGCGGTCACCGTGGCGGTCGACCACGTTCTCGTCGCCCCGCTGCACGTCGAACCACGCGGCCGACGAGTGAAACCACTTGTTGTCGGGCGACATGGGCGGTGCGGGGTCGTATGCGGTGACCGGCACCCCGAGCGTGTGCACCAGCGAAGCCCAGTAGCCAGTGCCTGCGCCGATCTCGACGATGCCGTTCGGCGAGTGCCGCTGGATGGCGGCGAGTGCCTGATCAGTGGGAATCGCGAACGCGTACTGGGCGGTGAGCGCCTCGACATCGGCCGGAGTCGGCTCCGGCCGAGCGCGGAACTCCAGCAGCAGCGGGTTGTCGCCACTGAAGTCGACCGGCTCCGCAGCCGAGTCTGCGTGCCGACGCCGCCATCCCATGCCCAGATCCTCCCACGTCGCGGTGGCAGGGCCGGATGCGCAGCGATAACCTCAGGCACTTCTGCGGGTGTAGTTCAGAGGCAGAACATCAGCTTCCCAAGCTGAGAACGCGGGTTCGATTCCCGTCACCCGCTCTCGCGAACGTCCTGGGAGAGGGGCATCAGGCCAGTGCCGCGCCCGAATGGCGCCATTGGGATGGGCTCCAGATGGGTTGGCTGATCCAGAACGCGGCTCTAACGCGTGTCACCGGCCGAGGTGGGTTGGCTGCCACCAGCCTGTGGTTGCACACGCGTTTCAGGCTTCCAACTCCCGTGCACACTCAGCCCGACTGTTGCTCCCCGCTCAACGTCCGTAGTACCCCAGGACGTCGCAGGTGACGGCGGCGGGGTCCACCCATGAGGGTAGATCGCCGACCTTCTCCGTGAAACGCACCTGCTCACCGCCGCGAAGCATGTGAGCCATGGGCTCGCCGAAGCCAAATCGGACGGAGTCCTGTGCACGCAGCGCATAGAAGAAGGCGACGTCGCGGGTCTGGGCAAACGGATTGGTGGCGAGCAACTCGACGCGGGGGCTCCCAGATGCCTCGTCGCGCTGAATCACGCACGTACCTACCTCAGGGCCCCTCTCGAATGGAAGAGAAAACTCCTCCACCGCGATCACCTCACAAGTGACGGTCTGCTCGTCGACTTCGGCCGGAAGTTCCTCGATGGTGCCTTCTCTGACGCGAAACTGCTCGTTCGCTCCCGGAAAGAGGAAGCCCTCGTCACCGTCCCCGAAGCGGACGCCTGACGCGAGCAACGCATAGCTCAGCCGGACGTTGGAGACCTCTCCGAGCGGGTTGGTGAACGTCAGGTCGAGGTTGATGAACGGGTCACTTCCGGCGTATGTGCACGTCGGCGGAGGCGCTGTGTTCTCGGCGATGACGTCTCCCGCAGACGTCGACGCTGAGGCAGAGTCCCCAGCTGAGGTCACATTGGCGGCGTCCAGGGACACCGAGCCCGTCTCGGATGTCCCGCTGCTCACAACACATCCGGCGAGCACCCCGACGAGAGCCAACACTGCGAGCACTCGTCCACCCCATCGATGTGTCATAACATCCCCCGATACTCGGTGTTGGTGCTCGCTGTTTCAGCGTTGGGCGCCAATTATCAACCACCTCCTCCTGCAGATCACTACGTCACCATGGGAGTTAGCCGCGACGTCAGGACCTGTTAAGCCGCGGTTTGCCGAAGACGCCGAGTCCTGCACCCTCGATGGCTGTCTTGACGCGACTACGGGTGGCTTGTGCACGCGCGCCTCTCATCTGAGAGCCCCGACCGAAGTGCCCCTCGCTCAACGAATTGATCATTCGCACTCGCATCGGGCATCGCCGATCGGCATGACCTCTCTCTAGCCCCCATGTCCTACGACATCGCTGCCCGGCGCTCTAGCTCAGGAGGCGATCAGGAAATGACTCGCTCATCTTGGCCGCGAGCTCCCGATCCCGATGTTCGGCTGCGTGCTGATAGATCATGGCTGCTCGGGCCGTCGAGTGGCCAAGGCGGCTCTGCAGTTCTCGAATGGTCGCTCCCGCCTGGGCCGCCAAGGTCCCGCCGAAGTGCCGGAGGTCGTGAAGATGGGCGACGGGCAGGCCCGTTGCCTGGGCCGCGACGCGCCAGGCCTTGCCCAGGTCTGCCTCTCGGGCTGGCCCTCCCTTTTCTGCAGTGAAGAGCCAAGCATGCGGTTCGGCCGACGTGAACGAGTCCATGTGAGCCAGCAACTCGCTGATCAGCGGAGCGGGTAGCGCGACGGTTCGAACGCTCGAGGCCGTCTTCGTGGCTCGAACGACTCGGCCCATTCCCGCAACCAGCTGTGCCTGCGCCTCGACGGACACAGTGCCGCGGAGCTCGTTGATGTGCTGGCGCTGCAGCGCGAGTAGCTCGCCCCGACGCAGTGACCCATACGCAGCCAGCAGTACGAGCGCGCGATACCGCGGGTCGATCTCATCTGCGATTGCGTGGACCTGCTCGGACGAGAGCAGCGCGCGCT
>CAIXHI010000098.1 GCA_903919215.1 uncultured Acidimicrobiaceae bacterium | reverse complement strand
TCCGCAACGCCGTACAACTCTCCGCTGAGGGTCCGATCGTGGTGCACGTCCTCACCCAGAAGGGTCGCGGCTACCCACCGGCGGAGGACGACGACGAGAAGCATCTGCACGACGCGCCGATCTTCGACCCTGCGATTGGACCGCCTCCCGCAGTAGTCACTGGTTACACGCAGGCCTTCGCCGAGGGGATCATCAAGGAAGCCGAACTCGACGAACGTGTCGTGGCCATCACCGCCGCGATGCCCGGACCGACAGGGCTCCTGCCGTTCAAGGCGCGTTTCCCCGATCGCTTCTACGACGTCGGCATCGCCGAACAGCACGCCGTCACCGGAGCCGCCGGTATGGCCCTGGGCGGCCTGCGGCCCGTCGTCGCGATCTACTCCACGTTCCTCAACCGGGCCTGGGACCAAGTGGTCTACGACGTGGCATTGCACCGTCTACCGGTCGTGTTCTGTCTCGACCGTGCTGGCATCACGGGCCCGGACGGAGCGAGTCACCATGGCGTGTACGACCTCGCGTTGCTGGCCAAGGTGCCGGGTATGCGGGTGTTCGCACCGTCGAGTGCCGAGGAGTTGCAGGTCATGCTGCACGACGCGCTCGGCCTCGCCGAGGAGGGCCCGGTGGCCATCCGCTGGCCACGCGGCTCGGCCGTGCATGTCAGCGAACATGAGGTCGGTGTCGGTCAACTGGCTCGCCGCACCAGCGAAGGTGACGACACGCTGTGTTTCCTCGCCGTGGGCAAGATGCTCGCCGCCGCGCAGAAGGCCGCCGAAGTGCTGGCCGCCACCGGGGTCAACGCCACGGTGTGGGATGTCCGTTCGTGCGCTCCACTCGACCCAGCGATGATTGCCGACGCCGCCCGCCACCGTTACGTGATCACGGGCGAGGACGGGATCCGTGATGGCGGAATCGGCATGACCATCGCCGATCAGATCCACGCGCTGAACCCGGCCACCGAGGTGAAGGTGTTGGGTATCCCAGCGAAGTTCATCCCGCAGGGTTCAGCGGAGAAGATCCTTGCGCAGATGGGCCTCGACGCCGACGGCTTCGTCGCCTCAGCGCGCGACCTACTCGCCTAACCTGACGACGTGACGATTCCTGGTTTCGACCCAGCGCGCGAACTGCACTTCGCGCTGCAACTCGCCGATGTCGCTGACGCATTGACGCTGCCGAAGTACACCAACCGGTCGTTCTACGTGGATTGGAAGGCGAACCGCACCGAGGTGACCGAGGCCGATCGCGAATGTGAGCGGCTGATCTCAGAACGGGTGCTCGCCGACCGACCGCTGCACGGGATGTTCGGCGAAGAGCATGGGCTGGTAGGCAACGCCGACAGTCCGTGGCGCTGGATCGTCGATCCGATCGATGGCACGAGCAACTTCGTACGGGGCATCCCCGTGTGGGCAACGCTGATCGCGTTGACCCACGTCGACCACGGCCCGGTTGCCGGTGTCGTGTCGGCGCCGGCCATGGGTCGCCGTTGGTGGGCTGCCCGCAACCTTGGCGCATGGGCGGACGGCCGCAAGTGCGAGGTGTCGAAGGTGGCATCACTGGCCGAGGCGCAGGTCAGTGTCACCTTCGCGAAGGGCTGGGACGACCTGGGGCTCACCGACGAGTTGGTGCGGTTGCAACAACGCGCGTACCGGGCCCGCGGGTTCGGCGACTTCTGGCAACACATGCTGGTAGCCGAAGGGGCCGTCGACCTCGCGATCGACGCAGTCGGCCTCGAGCCGTACGACCTCGCCGCGGTCATGATCGTGGTCGAGGAGGCTGGCGGCACGTTCACCGACCGCAAGGGTGAACGCACCTATCTGCACGACACGGCGGTCTCGTCGAACGGACTGCTGCACGGTCACATCGCTCCACTCGGCGCCTGACAGACTTCACGTCGTGAGCCACGACCTCGTCATCCGCAACGCCCACCTCGTCGATGGCAGCGGTGCTGCGGGACGCACTGCCGACGTCGCTGTCGATGGCGACACGATCTCTGCTGTCGAACCAGCAGGCACCCTCGGCTCGGGCACCCGAACCATCGACGCCGATGGTCTGTTGCTGACACCCGGTTTCGTCGACACACACACGCACTACGACGCGCAGGTGACGTGGGACCCCTACGTCACGCCGTCGGGATGGCACGGCGTCACCACGGTGATGATGGGCAACTGCGGCGTGGGCTTTGCCCCTTCGGCACCCGATCAGCACGAGTGGCTGATCGAGATGATGGAGAGCGTCGAGGACATCCCCGGCACCGCGCTCTCGGCCGGGCTGCAATGGGGCTGGGTCAGCTATCCGGAATACCTTGATGCCCTCGACCGACTGCCACGGGTGATGGACGTCGCCTCGCAGATCGGCCATTGCCCGTTGCGTGTGTTCGTGATGGGCGAACGCGGGGCGGCGAACGAACCGGCAACCGACGCGGACATCGTCGAGATGGCGCGCCTCACCGAAGAGGCGCTGCTCGCCGGTGCGTTCGGGTTCAGCACCAGTCGCACCCCGATCCATCGCACCAAGAACGGTGAACTCATCCCCGGCACAGTGGCCGACGAACGCGAACTGTTGGGCATCGCCGCGGCGATCAAGCGTGTGGGCCGCGGCTTGTTCCAGTTCGCGCCAGAACATGCCGTAGTGCCAGTGGCCGAGTGGCCATGGATGCGCAAGGTCGCCGCACTCACCGGCCAGCCCGTCAGTGTGAACCTCAACCAGCCCGACCAGGCACCAGACGTGTGGCGCGAGGTGTTGCACTTACTCGACGAAGCGCACGCCGACGGGTTGCCGATCGTGGCCCAGGTGGCCGGGCGCAGCATCGGCATTCTGTATTGCCTGCAGGGCAGTATCCACCCACTGCTGTTCCACCCGGCATATCAGGAGATCGCCACGCTGCCGTTGCACGAGCGCTTGTCGGCGCTCGCCGACCCAGAGCGACGCCGGCGGATCATCGAGGACGTGCCCGATGATGGCGGCTTCTTCCAGAAAGCAGTGCTGAACAACCTTGGCCGCATCTGGTGCGTTGACGACGCGAACATCGACTACGAACCCGCTGCCGACGTGTCGGTGGCCGCCGAAGCGGAACGGCGCGGCGTGCCGGCGATGCAGTTGCTGCTCGACCAACTCACATCGCTGGCCGGCAACGGGATGATCTACGCGCCGTTCTTCAACTACAGCTATGGCGACCTGTCGTTCACCGAGGCCGTCACCCGCCACCCGCACACTCGCATGGGTCTCTCCGACGGCGGCGCACACTGCGGCGCGATCTGCGACGGTGGGATGCCGACGTTCATGCTGACGCATTGGACACGCGACCGCACCCGTGGCCCGAAGCTGCCACTGGAGTACGTGGTGCACCGCCAGACCTCGCAGACCGCCGCGCTGTACGGCATCGCCGACCGTGGCGTCGTGGCACCCGGTATGCGGGCCGATCTGAACCTGATCGACTACTCGCGGCTGGGGTTTGATGCGCCACGCATGGCGTACGACCTACCGGCGAACGGGCGCCGGTTGGTGCAGAAGGCTCGCGGCTACGTGGGCACGTGGGTGGCCGGAGTGCAGACCGTCGACCACGATGAGTTCACCGGCGCCTTCCCGGGTCGGCTGTTGCGGGCAGGTCGCTGAGCTAGCTCGCTTGGCCGCCGGGCGTCGGGCGTCGGGCGTCGGGCGTCGGTACCTTGTCACACCCCTTGCGTACGATCGTTCGTATGGACCTCGGGCTGATTCGGAACGTGATCGGGGCGGCACCGCTCACTGATCTGGTCGCGTGTCGTGGCGAACTGGCTGCCATTCAACACGTGCGAGCACTGCTCGACGCACGCGAGATGCGCGTGGCCGTGCGCTTGGATGAGTTGGCGGCCGTGTCGCCGTCGGTGTTCCCCGAGAGCGAGATCGCAGCCGCGGCCAAAACGTCGCTGAAGAAGGGGTCGCGGGTTCGCGAGCGGGCGCGGGCTGCGGGCGATGTTCCGCAGCTGGGCGACGCACTGAAGTCGGGGTCCACCACTGGTGAACGGGTCGATG
>CAIXHI010000097.1 GCA_903919215.1 uncultured Acidimicrobiaceae bacterium | reverse complement strand
GTCTGCTCCTTGATCTCACCGGTGTTGCGGTTCATGAACCGGGCGCGCACGAAGATCGGCGCGCTGTAGGTCATGTCCTTCTCCTTGCACTCATCCACCGAGAACTTCGGCGGCGGGCGCAGGTCTTCGTCGTTCGGGTCGAACTCCAGCTCGAGCTGGAGCGCCTCGCTGAAGTCCTTGATCGGCGAGATGTCGCGGAAGGTCTCCGCGAGGCCCTCGTTCAAGAACCACTCAAAGCTTTCCCGCTGGACAGCGATGAGGTCGGGGAGCTCCAACGGCTCGGCCAGGTTTGCGAACGAATAACGCTCGCGGGACACGGAACGAGAGGCCACGTGTTACTCCTCAATCTCAGTCGGCATGGGGGCGCGCAGGGTCACTGATACATAGGAGTAGCGGGACACGGAACGCACGGCAACGGACGAGCCTATCCGTAAGCCGTACCTTCGTCAACCGGCACAGGCAGAAGCCTGGCGGACGTTTCCGTGCCGGAACGGTAAGCCCGCACGGCCATGAATGTCAAGGCTTTCGCACCCTTCGCGCCTCTCGCAGCGCAGCCAAGACGCGACAGAACCCGGGGCGCACCCCGGGTTCTGCACAGGTTTCAGTGTTCACGCGGCCGAAGCCGCAGGGATCACTTGACTTCGACGACCGCGCCGGCTTCTTCGAGCTTCGACTTGGCTGCCGCAGCGGCTTCCTTGGTGGCCTTCTCCAGGACGGCCTTCGGGGCTGCGTCGACGAGATCCTTGGCTTCCTTCAGGCCCAGGCTGGTGAGCTCGCGCACGACCTTGATGACCTGGATCTTCTGGGCGCCGGAATCCTTGAGGATGACGTCGAACTCGTCCTTCTCTTCTTCGGCCGGGGCGGCGGCTGCGCCACCGGCGGCGGCCACGGCCACGGGGGCAGCGGCGGTCACGCCGAACTTCTCCTCAAACGCGTCGAGCAGTTCCTTCAGCTCGATGACGGTGAGGTTGGCGATTTCTTCGAGGATGCTTTCCTTCGACATTGCGGTGTTTCTCCTAGTGAGTTCTGTGTGTACGAAAACGGGTGAAGCGGCTCAGGCCGCTTCCTTCTGATCGATGAGGGCCTTGAGGCCGTAGGCGAAGTTGCGGGGCAGTGCCTGCAACAGACCAGCGGTCTTGACCAGTGGTGCCTGCAGTGCACCGGCGAACATCGCCAGCAACCTGTCACGGCTGGGCAGATCGGCGAGCACTTCGACGTCCTTGGCGGACAGCAACTTGCCACCCATCACGCCACCCTTGATGACGAGCATCGGGGTGACCTTGGCTGCGTCACGCAGTGCCTTGGCAACTGCTGCGACATCACCGCTGACGAATGTCATACCCGACGGTCCGACGAGCATCTCGTCGAGACCTTCGATGCCGACCTTCTTTGCGCCGAGGCTTGCCAGGGTGTTCTTGTACACCTTGTATTCGCCACCGACACCACGAAGGCTGCGACGCAGAACGGCCAGCTGGCCGACCCGCAGACCGCGGTATTCGGTGATGATCACGGCATCGGCAGCGGCCAGCTTGGCGGCAACCTCGTCGACGACCGCCACCTTGTCTGCACGGGGGTTCTCTGTAGTCATGTATTCCTCCTCTCGCTGCAACTCAGGGTGCTCGCTGTGCAGCGAACACCGCGAGGAGCGAACAGCAGGACAGACCTGTGAACGTTCCGGGCGAAGTATTCACCTCGGCTGGCGGGATGCTTCCCATTACTCGTTCCCCATGGAACGGGCCAGCGGTCTTTGGCGAGCGACCGGTTTGTTTGTCCGGGCAAGGCTAACGGTGTGCGACGGCGATGCCTACCTTGCGGTCAGAGCGCCAACACCAATCGCAGCCCCTCGTCCACCCGCTGCTGCAGCGCGAAGGAGAGCCGAGACGCACGTTCGGTGAGGTTGCGCTGGTTGACGGTGGCCACCTGGCTGACGACGACCACCCCGTCGTGAGGCAGGCCGCTGTCGGCGGCCGGCAGTCGCACGTTGCCGGGCGCATCGGCCAGAGCGAGGTTCGAGGAGATTGCTGCAACCACGACGGTGCCAACGCTCGAGCGGTTGAAGGCGTCGGCCTGCACGACCAGCACGGGCCGCTTCCCCACCCACCACACTTCGCCGCGCTCGATCACCACGGCTCCGGCTCCGCTGCCGATCCGTTCGCGTACACCTCGTCGAGCTTGGCGGTGATCTCGTCGTCGGTAGGAGGGCCGAGGTACGCCTCGAGTGCCTTCACGTACAGCTCGCTGCGCGACATCCCGAGGCGGCGGGCGACCAGGTCGGCGCGACGAAAGAGCGCATCCGGGAGGGAGATCGCCGTCTTCATCGCCCCAGTATAACCTTGTCACACCCCTATGGTTGAGTGAGGGCATGAGTTCGCTCACCATTCCCGATGTCGAGGCGGTGCGGGCGATGTCGCCTGCCCAGCTGGAGACACTCGCCCGCGAGCTCGATGGTGTGCGCAGAGCGGCCGAGTCGGCGCTGGCCACGTTGGTGCAACGGGTCGAGGAGACCGGGGCGTACCGGCGCGACGGTCACCGTGGCGTGCGTGCGTGGGGCATGGCGGCGTGCAACTGGTCGTTGCCCGAAGCGGCCAGGTTCGTGAAAGCCGGCCACCTGCTGGCCCGCTTCCCGTCCGCGTCGGGCATGGGTGTCGCGCAGTTGCACGCTCTGGCGGCGGTGGCCGCGAACCCGCGTGTGTCACCTCATTTGGACGAGGGCGAGGCCTTGTTGGTCGGCCAGGCGGCGGTGCTCGACTTCGAGGACTACTCGTGCCTGTTGCGGGCGTGGGAAGCGGCTGCCGACCCGGATGGCGCGCATGCGGATCACGAGCGCGCACATCGCGAACGCGAAGCCACGCTGTCGCAGGTCGGCGCCAAGGCCTTCTTCAACGCGCAGGGCGGCGCGGTCGCAGGCGCACAGCTGAAAGAAGTGTTCGACGCATTCGTGCACGCCGAGTTCTTGGCCGACTGGGAAGCAGGTCTCGCCATCCACGGCGAGGCGATGTCGGTCGCGTTGATGGCCCGCACG
>CAIXHI010000096.1 GCA_903919215.1 uncultured Acidimicrobiaceae bacterium | reverse complement strand
GTTGAGCAGCACGATGCCAACGTGCAAGCCGCCCGCGACAAGGGCCTGTTGGGGTGAGGTACCTGTGTCCGACCGACCATTGATCACCGGAGCGACTCGCGTCGCTGCCGTCATCGGCAGCCCTGTGCGCCACAGCCTGTCGCCAGCGCTGCACAACGCTGCGTTCGCGCAACTTGGTATCGACTGGGTGTACACCGCGTTCGAGGTGGCACCCGGTTCAGCAAGCGGCGCATTGGCTGCGATGCGCGTCCTCGGGCTGGGCGGTCTGTCGGTCACGATGCCGCACAAGGAGGCAGTTGCAGCAGCCGTGGATTCGCTCGACCCGGCTGCAGCGGCGCTGCGCAGCGTCAACACGGTGGCCCCGCAGGCCGACGGCTCGCTGAGGGGCTACAGCACCGACGGTGCCGGTTTCGTCGCGTCGCTCGCAGCGCGCGGTGTCGCCGTGGCCGACCGCACCGTGTGTCTGCTCGGTGCCGGTGCCGCTGCTCGTTCCATCGCCGATGCGCTGGCACGCGCAGGTGCCGCTCGCATCGCAGTGCTCAACCGAACCTTGTCGACGGCACAGGACACCGTTCGGCTCGCCGGTGATGTGGGCGTGCACGGCGTCGCCGCCGACGTCGGTACCGCTGATCTCGTCGTCAACGCGACATCCGTCGGTATGGGGAGCAACGACCTTCCCTGCGATGTGTCGCTACTCCGGTCGCAGCAGGTCGTGGCCGACGTCGTCTACCACCCCCGGCAGACCGCACTCCTGCGCGCTGCCGCGGCTGCGGGAGCCACCACAGTGGATGGTCTGGGCATGTTGGTGCATCAGGCGGCGCTGCAGCAGCAGATCTGGCACGGCGCGCTGCCGGATGTTGCGGCGATGGAGGCCGCAGCAGAGCGGGAACTCGCCGCACGTCGGCAGTAGCCTGCGCGGGATGCTTCGTTATCTCACCGCCGGCGAATCCCACGGCCAAGCGCTCGTGGTCATCATGGAGGGCCTTCCCGCTGGGCTCGAGATCACCGTCGAGGAGATCCAGGCCGAGATGGCTCGGCGTCGCTTGGGCTACGGCCGCGGCCCGCGCCAGAAGTTCGAGCAGGACGAGATCACCCTCGTCGGCGGCGTCAGACATGGCCGCACGCTCGGCTCGCCGCTGGCGATCGAGATCAAGAACAGCGAGTGGTTCCGCAGCGACAAGTGGCACGAAGAGATGTCGCCTGCACCGGGTGTCACCAAGGATCCGCTCACATCGGTTCGTCCTGGTCACGCGGATCTCGTGGGGATGCAGAAGTACGGGTTCACCGACGCCCGCGATGTGCTCGAGCGGGCGAGTGCCCGCGAGACAGCGGCGCGTGTCGCTGCCGGAGCGGTCGCGAAGAAGTTGCTGTCCCACCTCGGTGTGTCGGTGATCTCGCACGTTGTCCAGATGGGTGCGGCCAAGGTCATCGATGGCGCACGCCCGACCCCCGCTGATCTCGCGGCGGTCGATGCCGACGAGGTGCGCTGTTTCGATGCTGCCGCCTCGGCGGCGATGATCGAGGAAGTGCGCGCTGCCGGGAAAGACGGAGATTCGCTCGGTGGCGTGGTGGAGGTGCTCGGCTACGGCGTGCCCGTGGGTCTGGGTAGCCACGTGCACTGGGATCGCAAGATCGATGCTGCGCTCGCTCAGGCCGTGATGAGCATCCAGGCGATCAAAGGTGTCGAGATCGGCGAGGGGTTCGAAGTAGCCGGACGTCGCGGCAGCGTTGCGCACGATGCGATCGTGTGGGATGCCACCCTCAACGACGGCAGGGGCGACTACCGGCGCACGAGTGCGCTGGCCGGCGGCACCGAAGGCGGGATCACCACGGGTGAACTGCTGGTGGTCCGCGCGGCGATGAAGCCGTTGGCCACCCTGAACCGGCCCACGCTGCCCACGGTCGATGTGGTCACCAAGGAGTCCACGGTGAGCTTCAAAGAGCGCACCGATGTCACTGCGGTTCCCGCCGCCGGCGTGGTCGCCGAGACGATGGTGGCGCTCGTGTTGGCCACCGAGGCACAACGCAAGTTCGGCGGCGACAGCATCTCCGAGTTCGTGCGTAACGCGGAATCATTCCGCGCCACGCTGCCGTGATCAAGCCCGACCAGCACATCGTCCTGGTGGGGATGACGGGCGTCGGCAAATCGACCGTGGCGCGTGTGCTGGGAGTGCGGTTGGGACGTTCCGTGTGGGACAGCGATCAGGTGATCGAGGGGCGCACGGGGCGCAGTGTGCGCGATATCTTCGCTGCAGACGGCGAGCCCGAGTTCCGGCGACTGGAGAGCGAAGCACTGGCGGATGCGCTGGCGTATCCGACACCGTTGGTGATCGCCACCGGTGGTGGGATCGTGGTGGCCGAGGCGAACCGCGCCGCGATGCGGGCCGCTGGCGCCCGCGTCGTGTGGCTGTGCGCCGATCCGGCCACGCTGATCGAACGCGTGAAGCTCGGTGGACACCGTCCACTGCTCGACGCCGATCCAGCCGGTACGTTGCAGCTCATGTTCAAGGCTCGTGAACCGCTGTACCGCGAGGTCGCCGACGCGATCGTGCTCGTCGACAACCGGTCCGTCAGTGAGGTCGTGGAGGCGGTGCTGCGATGATCACCGTGCATGTGCCGCTCGGCGACCGCAGCTACGACGTCTTCGTCGGCCATGGGGCGCGCCGAGAGCTGGCAGCGTTGCTGCCCACCACGGCCAAAAGGGCCGCCATCGTCACCCAGGCCGGTATTCCGGTGCGGGTCGAGTTGGGGATCCCATCCGAAACGTTCGTCATCGGCGATGGCGAGCACCACAAGTCGTTGGCGACGATCGAAACCCTGTGCCGCGGGTTCGCCGGAATGGGCCTCACCCGCAACGATGTCGTCATCGGCGTCGGTGGGGGAATGGTCACCGATGTCGCCGGTTTCGCTGCGTCTGTGTGGCATCGGGGCATCCCGGTGGTGCACGTCAGCACCACGTTGCTCGGCATGGTCGATGCGGCCATCGGTGGCAAGACCGGTGTGAACCTGGAGGCCGTCGACGGTGTCGGTGGCAAGAACCTGGTCGGTGCGTACTGGCAGCCCAGCGGTGTCATCTGCGATCTCGACGCGCTGTCCACGCTGTCATCGCGTGAGCTCCGCTGCGGCCGCGGCGAGATGGCCAAGTACCACTTCCTCACGGGCGACGACCTGTTGGCGATGGCGGAGCCCGAACGAATTGCCCGGTGTGTGCAGATCAAGGCCGAGGTGGTGGCTGGAGACGAGCGCGAGGGTGGTCGCCGGGCGCTGCTCAACTACGGGCACACGCTGGCGCATGCGCTGGAGATCGAGACCGAGTACGAGATCGCGCACGGCGAGGCGGTCGGTGTCGGTCTGATCTACGCGGCCCACTTGGCCCGCCGCCTCGGGCGGATCGGCGATGCTCGGGTACAGCAGCACTACGACGTTGTCGAAGGCGCCTACGAACTCGACGGTTCGCTGCCCCCTGGCTTGCACCCGCAGCAGCTCGTGCGGCTGATGGGCCTCGACAAGAAGGTGCTCGACGGTGGTCTGACGTTCGTGCTCGACAGCGATCGCGGTGTGGAAGTGGTCAAGGGTGTCTCGCCCGAGGCTGCTCTGGCCGCCCTCGCCGACATGGGCTGACCTATGCATGGGCGAGTGCCAGCGCTCCGGCCCGAGTGGCAGCCGCACCCGAGTGGCACACGCGCGACGGGGGTGCGGCTGCCACTCGGGTGCGCACGTGGCACTCGCACTGGCGCTGTGGCACTCGCACCGGGGAGGGTGGGGGGATGACACCCGAGGTGCGAACTGATCGGTTGTTGCTCCGTGGATGGCGTGAGGCAGACAAGCTGCCGTACTCGATTCTCAATGCCGACCCCGAGGTCATGCGGCACTTTCCATCGATGCTCTCGGCGCAGCAGAGTGACGAGATGGTCGACCGCATGGCGCGGGCGTGGGCGACACACGGGTTCGGCCTCTGGGCTGTCGAGCGGCTGGATTCACACGCGTTCATCGGCTTCGTCGGACTGTCGCGTCCGTCATGGGCGTCGACACCGTGCGTCGAGGTTGGTTGGCGGTTGGCACACCAACATTGGGGGAATGGTTTCGCCCCCGAGGCGGCTCGTGCGGCGCTGGCGTTCGGCTTCGACCACGTGGTGTTACCCGACTATGAGATCGTCAGCTTCACCACGACGCGCAACGTGAAATCGCAGCGCGTGATGCAGAAGATCGGGATGCGGATCGACCCAGAGCGTGAGTTCGATCACCCGTTGCTGCCCCACTGGGACGAGCGACGCCACGTGCTCTACTGCATTGATCGGCCCACATGGTGGGCGAGCGTGGCACGATAGGCCCGTGTCCATCATCACCCTTCTCCACGGACCCAACCTGAACCTGCTCGGACAACGCGAGCCGCACATCTACGGCAGCGCGACCCTCGCCGACTACGAGGCTGCGGTCACCGCCGCCGCCGCCCAGTTCGGGCACACAGTCCAGGCCTTCCAGACCAACCATGAGGGTGCGCTCGTCGACGCCATCCAGGCTGCCCGCGGGGTTGCTGCGGCCATCATCATCAACCCCGGGGCCTTCACCCACTACGCCTGGGCGATCCACGACGCGTTGGCGACGTTCGCCGGGCCGATCATGGAAGTGCACATCACCAACCCGAACGCCCGCGAACCGTGGCGGCACACGAGCGTGGTCGCTCCCGTCGCCACTGGCTCGATCATGGGTCTGGGTATGCACGGCTACGAACTGGCGGTGCAGGCGATCGCCAAGCAGCTCGGCGCGTGAGCTACAGCCAGCGGATCGACAGGGTCCGCCAGCGGCTCGGCGATGTCGACGCGCTGTTGGTCAGCGACCTCACCAACATCCGCTGGCTGACCGGGTTCACCGGCTCGAGCGGTTGGGTGGTGCTCGACGCCACCGGGCTGACGCTCGTCACGGACGGCCGCTACGGCGATCAGGCGGCACGGCAGATGCGCGACGCAGGTGTGCTGGGCGAGGTGCTGGTCGGCCGCACCGGTGCCGCCACCCTGGCGCATTTGGTCGACCGCACTGCGGGGCGATCCAGCGTGGGGTTCGAAGCGGCGCACGTCAGTTTCCAGCAGCACGCCACGTGGGCGAAGGCGTTCTCTGCATCGTTGGCACCCACGGCGGGTGTCGTCGAGGGCGAGCGGCGAATCAAGGACGACGGCGAGATCGAGTTGATGGCACGGGCGTGCGCGATCGCCGACCAAGCACTCGCCGAGGTGGCGCCACGTCTGGCAGACGGCCTCACTGAGGCCCAGGTGCGCAATCTGTTGGAGATCCGAATGCGCGAGTTGGGCGCCACCGGCCCCAGCTACGACACGATCGTTGCCACCGGCAGCGTCAACGCGGCCCTCCCGCACCATCGACCCACCGATACCCCGATCCGCGAGGGCGACACGGTGATCATCGACGTGGGGGCATTGGTGGGCGGGTACCACAGCGATATGACACGAACGTTCGTCATCGGCGAGCCATCTCCGTTGCAGCGTGAACTGTATGAGTTGGTGTTGGCTGCGCAGGTCGCGGGTGTGGCTGCTGTAATGCCCGGCGTCACCGGCAAGGAGGTCGACGGTGTGTGCCGTGGGATCATCGCCGATGCCGGCTACGGCGAGTGGTTCACCCACGGAACGGGGCACGGTGTGGGCCTGTTGATCCATGAGGATCCCTACGCGAATGCCACCAGCGAGGCCACTTTGCAGGTCGGGGACGTAGTGACCGTGGAGCCTGGCGTCTATCGTGAAGGCTTCGGTGGTATCCGTGTGGAAGACCTGGTGGTCGTCACCAGTGCTGGATGCCGCGTTCTGACTGCATTTCCGAAGGATTCACCGTGCCTGCCATCACCACCAACGACCTGAAGAACGGCATCACGCTCGAACTCGAGAACGGCCTGTTCCAGGTTGTCGAGTTCCAGCATGTCAAGCCCGGCAAGGGCGGTGCGTTCGTGCGTAGCAAGCTGCGCAACCTGAAGAACGGTGCGGTGATCGACCGCACGTTCAACGCTGGTATCCGCGTCGAACAGGCGATGCTCGACAAGCGCGACATGCAGTTCCTGTATCGCGACGGTGATCAGTATGTGTTCATGGACCAGGAGTCCTACGACCAGGAACACGTCGCTCCCGCCGCACTCGGCGATGCCGCCGACTACATGGTCGAGAACTCGGTCGCCGTCATTGCCTTCTACAAGGGCGAGATCGTCACGGTGGAGATCCCGGCCTCGGTGGAACTCGTCATCGCCGAAACGGAGCCTGGTATCCAGGGCGACCGCGTCAGCGGTGCCCGCAAGCCGGCCACCCTGCAGACCGGCAAGGTCGTGTCGGTGCCCCTGTTCATCAACACCGGTGACAAGGTGAAGATCGACACCCGCACCGGCGATTACATGACGCGAGTCTGACGTCCATGAGTCGCCGAGGTTCCGGCAACTCACGGTCAGCGACGGGAATGCCTGACGAGCGCACCGATGCGCGCGAACGGGCCCTGATCCTGCTCTACGAGTCCGAGTCGAAAGCCGTTCCGCCCAGCGAGGTGCTGGCCACGCAGATCTCACCTGCAGACGAGATGACCACGCTCTTGGTGAAGGGTGTCGAGGCCAATCAGCCAGCGCTCGACGCTGCGATCGCCAAGCAGTCCAAGGGTTGGACGTTGCAGCGCATGCCGTCCATCGACCGCAACGTGTTGCGTATCGCGGCGTTCGAACTGATGGGTCGCCCCGAGGTTCCCGTGGCAGTCGTGCTCGACGAAGCAGTGGAACTGGCCAAGCGTTTCAGCACCGACGACTCGGGTCGTTTCGTCAACGGTGTGCTGTCTGCGCTGGTGCCGATCCTGCGCGCTCCCTGAAGCCCCGCGCATCGGCAAGACTGCCCGTCGTGACTGAGCGACTGAACGACGTGTTGGACTGGTTGAGCATCCGTCTGGGGCGGATGCATCCGGCGGCGTGGATGACATTCTTCGCGGCAACGATCTTTGTCGTCGTCTTCGCCAGACTCGGCGTACAGAACCATCGCAACTTCGGCACCTGGTCGTACGACATGGGCATCTACGACCAGGGGTTCTGGTTGGTGTCGCGCGGGCATTCGTTCATGTCGGTGCGCGGCATGAACTTCTGGGGTCACCACCTCAACTTGATCGTGGTGGCGTTCGTGCCGTTCTACTGGCTCGGCGCCGGGCCGGCGTTCCTGTATGTCGTGCAGGCGATCTTCCTCGGATCGGCGGCGATCCCGGTGTACCTCATCGCTCGCGACAAGTTCCGTACGCCATGGATGGGCCTCGTGTTCGCCGTCGTGTACCTGATGTACGCGCCGGTGCAGTGGATCAGCTGGGCGATGTTCCATCCCGAGGCGATGGTGATCGCTCCGTTCCTGTTCGCCTGGTGGTTCGCCACACGTGAGCGTTGGGGGTGGTGCTTCGCGATGGTGCTGCTGGCGCTGAGCATGCGCGAAGACGTCGCTCTGGCGGTCGTGATGCTCGGACTGGTGTTGCTGGTGTACATGCGCAACGCACCCGATTACCGCCGAGTCGTTCGCCGCTGTATCGGCGTCATCGTGCTCGGCGGCGCGTGGTACGCGATCACGGCGAAGCTCGTGCTGCCCTACTTCAACGACGGCAAGCAGCCGTTCTACATCACGTACTTCTACGGTAACTACGGCCACAACGCGTTTGAAATCGGCCGCACGATCGCGAGCTACCCCAACCGGGTGGTGAGCGACGCGGTGCAGCACGATCGGTTGCAGTTCTACAAGCAACTCGGCTGGCCGCTGGGGTGGATGCCGTTGGCCAGTCCGCTCGGCTTGTTGATGGCGCTGCCGCAGATGTTGGCCAGCGTGATCGGCCTCAGCCCATACGCGCGCATGATCAAGTACCAGTACACGTCGGTGATGATCGCTCCGCTCATGATCTCGGCAATCCATGGCGGGCACCGCCTCTGGCAGCTGCCGAAAGCGAAGGTGCTGTTGCCGGTCTGGCTGCTGCTGTGCGCGTTCACCACGAATGTGGCCTGGGCGCCCTCGCCGTTGGCCGAGGCCGCGAACTACCAGGTGTGGAGCCAGCCCAGCCGACGCAACGATTCGCTCCGCAAGGCGCTCACCTACATCCCCGGTGACGCGTCGGTGTCGGCCAGCTATCAGCTGCTGCCGCACCTGAGCCATCGCACCGAGATCTACGACTGGCCGAACCCGTTCACTCCCGCAGTGTGGGGGAACGACGATTGTGATCACTTGCCCGACCCACGCACCATTGACTACGTGATCCTCGACCGTTCGCAGATCGGAACGGGCAACCAGCAGTTGTTCGAGGCGATGATGAAACCGGATGGCCCGTTCAAGGCCGTCTTCCAGGACGACAACGTGGTCGTGGCCCATCGGGTGGGAACGAGTGATGAGGTCGACGTGCGACCGCAGGCAAGTTCGTGCCAGGCGCTGGAGTTACGCCACAAGGGCTGACCCAGACGGGCACCCTGCCGGGTCTCGGCACCGGTGGCGAGGCCATGAAACGTGGCGGTGCGACGAGAAGCGCTGTGAGGTGCGCGTGGCCCCGCTATCCTCGGGTTTCGACCGTGAAACGGGTTCCGTGAGGCCCGTACGGGAGGAGAGAAGCGATGGTTGCCCTGTTTCCGTGTGCCCTTCTGCATGTTCGTGCACTATCGTGCATGAACATGCAAGACGTTGAGACCGTGACGGCGATCGGCGGTGACCATCATGCGTGACGCCGCATTGGTGCTGGCCGACGGCAGTGTGTTCGAAGGTGAACTGATCGGCGCCGAACCCGTCGGTGGTGTCGCCGGTGGCGAGGTCGTGTTCAACACGACGCTGTCGGGGTATCAAGAGGTGATCACCGACCCCAGCTACGCGGGTCAGATCATCACCTTCACCTACCCGCACATCGGCAACTACGGCGTCAATGCCACCGATTTCGAGTCGGCCCGTCCGTTCTGTCGTGGTGTGATCGTGCGTGAGATGGCTCGCCGCGAGAGCAACTACCGGAGTGAGGGTTCGCTCGACGGTCTGCTGCGCCGCTTCGGGATCAGCGGCATCGCCGGCATCGACACACGTCGGCTCACGCGCCTGATCCGCGACACGGGTGCGTTGCCCGGTGCCTTCGGCCCAGTGAGTACCGGCGAGGCAGCACTGCGTGCCGCCGCTGTGGCCGAGAAGGGCACCGACGGGATCGATCTCGTCGCGCAAGTCACTACTGCGCAGCGCTACACCGTGCCGTTCACCGGCGCTGCGGGCGGTGTCGGCGGCCGACGCATTGTCGCCTACGACTTCGGGATCAAGACCACGATCCTGCGCCACCTCAGCGCACTCGGCACGGTGGAGGTCGTTCCGGCCTCCACGACCGCTGCCGAAGTGCTGGCGCTGCATCCCGATGGTGTGTTCCTCAGCAACGGCCCCGGCGACCCGGCGATGGTGGGCTACGCGGTCGAGGCGATCGGCGACCTGCTCGCGAACGTGCCGATCTTCGGTATCTGCCTTGGCCACCAACTGCTCAGCCGGGCGATCGGCGGCGACACGTACAAACTGCCGTTCGGGCACCACGGTGGCAACCACCCGGTACGCCACGAGGCCACCGGTCATGTCGAGATCACCAGTCAGAACCACAACTTCTGCGTCAGCCCAGCGAGCCTCGAAGGTCGGGCAGAGATCACCCACCTGAACCTCAACGACCTCACCGTGGAGGGGATGCGAGTGCGCAACGCGCAGGCCTTCAGCGTGCAGTACCACCCCGAAGCCGGCCCCGGCCCACACGACAGCAGGTACCTGTTCCAGATGTTTGCCGACCTGATGGGCGACGCCACTGCCAAGAACGGGGTGACGGTCTGATGCCGAAGCGCACCGATATTCACTCGATTCTGATCATCGGCTCCGGCCCGATCGTCATCGGTCAGGCATGCGAGTTCGACTACTCCGGCACTCAGGCGTGCCGAGTGTTGAAGGAGGAGGGCTACCGGGTCCTCCTGGTGAACTCGAACCCGGCCACGATCATGACCGACCCCGATTTCGCTCACGCGACGTACATCGAGCCGATCACCCCCGATGTGGTGGCCCGGATCATCGAACGTGAGAAGCCCGATGCAGTCCTGCCCACGCTCGGAGGTCAGACCGGTCTCAACACCGCGATGGCACTGTACGCGCGAGGCATCATCGGCGTGCCCGGCACCCCGGAGATGATCGGCGCCAACGCGTTGGCCATCGAGACGGCTGAAGACCGCGACAAGTTCAAGCAGGCGATGATCGAGATCGGTCTGAACGTGCCGGAGAGCGGCATCGCGCACAACATGGAGGAATCCCGCGAGGTCCTCAAGGTGATCGGCCTGCCGTGCATCATTCGGCCCGCGTACATCCTCGGTGGCCGCGGCACCGGCATCGCTTCCACCGCCGAAGAGTTCGAAGCCGTGTGTGCCAACGGCCTCGACGCCAGCCCGATCAGCGAGATCCTGATCGAGAAGAGCATCGCCGGTTGGAAGGAATACGAACTCGAGGTCATGCGCGACCGCGCCGACAACTGCGTGATCATCTGCAGTACCGAGAACTTCGACCCGATGGGCGTGCACACCGGCGACAGCATCACC
>CAIXHI010000095.1 GCA_903919215.1 uncultured Acidimicrobiaceae bacterium | reverse complement strand
GTGGCGCAGCGGCATCTCCTCAACGTCGACTCCGGTGTCGAGGAACGGCGTGCCCTTACCGAGGTACGTGTAACTCTGCAGCGCCTGCCACGACAACTCGAAGTGGCGCCAGTGTTCCTCCGGCGTCAACGTGCGGATGTCTCCCATGCTCTCGTTCCCCATGATTCCCCCTCGTGTAGTTCCGGCCGCAGTCAGCGAGCCTGGAAGTCGGCTGGACGACGTTCGGCGTATGCCTTGACACCTTCGTCGTAGTCCTCGGTGGCACGCAAAACGCTCTGCACGGAGTGCTCGTGGTCGGTGGCGGCCTTCACCTGCCCAGCCAACTGCGACCGCAGCGTGCGCCGTATTGAGCGCACCGCAAGTGGGGCCGAGCCGGAGATCTGCGTGGCAATCTCAATCGCAGTTGCACGCACGTCGTCCTGCACCACAAGACGCTCGCACAGGCCGATCGCCAACGCTTCGTCGCCGGTGATCCGTCGACCGGTGTACATCAGATCCATCGCGTGCGCCTCGCCAATCAGACGGGGCAGCGTGAAGCTGATACCAAACCCCGGGTGGAATCCGAGTTGCGAGAAGTTCACCGCGAAGCGTGCTTCACTGCACGTGACGCGGATGTCGGCGACGAGCGCAAGGCCGACCCCGGCGCCAATGGCAGCGCCCTGGATCGCGGCGATGACCGGGATGGAGCCCTCGAACAAGCGCACCGCCTGCGTGTAGAGCGGGTTGTGCCCAAGCGTCGCCGCGACTGCGAGCGGATCGTTGCTGCCACCGAGACGGGCACCTGCGCAGAAGTGCTTTCCAGCGCTGCACAACACGATTGCCCGACACGTCGGGTCGGCCTCGAGCGACTCGAACGCATCAGCGATCGAACCAACCAGTACGACGTCGATCGAGTTGTCCGGAGGACGTTGCAACTCCACGACGGCCACATGCCCAAGACGGCTCACGCCGACATCACCGAACTGCACGACCTCGTTCACCGCTGCCCCTCTTCGACGACCGAACCTGCGGCCGAATGGAGGGGAACCTAACAGTCAGGCATTCCAGCCCACCAGCGACGGGGCGAACACCGCGTCGCTGCGATCGCGTCGTCCCACGGTCGCACGTTCATCGGGCACCCATCCACCGGGCGCCACCGGATCAATGCGCGACCAGTCGAACGCGCACACCCGCGCGGCGATGCGCCATTCGCGGTTGCGACGTTCGAAGTCGTCGACGTAGCGCAGGCCGACGGTGTAATCCCGAAGCGGCTTGGTGGAACTCGCTGGCAGCCGGTGATAGGCCACGAGATACGACTCGGCCCGAGCCCGCTCCCCATTGAGCTCCACAAGGACGTTGCCGACAAAGTGCTGCGTACTCTGGAACCTCGGCAGACCCTGCTGGATGTACGCCAAGAACTCGTCGACGGAGCCGCGGAAGTCGCCATGATCGTCGGTGCCGTCGGCGTGATAACAACTCCGGACAAGATCCCAGTCGAGCCGGTCGATGCCGCGGCAATACCGGTAAATCACATCGCTGATCTCCTGTTGCGCCATATAGCGGGCGAGACGTTCGGCATCGAGTTGGATCTTGCTCATGGCGCTCCTGGGGGACGAGCCGCCACCTTAGGCGGTCACCCCGGTGTACTCTGCGAGGAATCTGTCGCGGCCGTCGCGTGCCGAGGCAGTCGTAGCGGTCTGGGACCGATCAATACCGCTGCAAGGATCGGATGCACACCATGATCGAGCCACGACCGTTGACGAGAGCCGACATCGCCATCGCCATGGTCGAGGTCATCGCCAACGACCACCAGTTGGTGAGCGCGATGGCGGTCAACGAGGCGTGGGCCAGCGGTTACGTCGCTCGCCTCCTCACCCACGCCGAGGTGATTGCAGCGCAGTCGGCCAATCCTGACGACCCGCTGGCACCGGAGCCGCTCACCGCCGAAGAAGCCGTGCGCAAAGCGCTCGACGCAACCAATCCGTGGCAGGTCTTGCTGCATTACTCCACTCCAGTGAGCGATGGTGCTCGCGATGCCCTCGTGGTATTGCTGCGCGACCAGGCGCTGTTCCACAGCGTTGCCGCCGCGCTCGAGCGCCGCGGCCTACGTCGCCACCCGCTCCCTGAATGACGAAAACTTAACTGTCGGCCGTCGACCATGACAGATACCCTCTGATCGACTATTGCAGAAGGGTCACCATGCGCTTCACCAGGAAGACAGCACTTGTTGTCGTTGCGGTTGCCTCCATCGGCGCCACCGGTATCAGCACAGTTCCCTCCGCGGGTGCGCTCCCGGCGACCGCTCAGCGTGCCAGCAGCGCCCCGGCCGCCACTGATCATGTCATCGTCGGCTTCCGCTCGGGTGTCTCCACGACAGAGCGCGACCGGGTGCTGCGCGACCACAAGGTGCGCAGCCACCGGCGAGTCACGACCGCGTCATCGAACGCGCAGACAGAGGTGCTGCAACTGCCGGCCAACGCCTCGGTCGCCACCGAGATCGCGGCGCTCAAGGCCGACCCCGCTGTTCGTTTCGCCGAGCCCGACTACCTGGTCACCAAACAGGTCACCTCCGACGACCCGTACTTCACCAGCGGTCAGCTGTGGGGTATGGCCGGCGACGCTTCCGCTCCGGCCAACCAGTACGGCACCGGCGCCGCAGAGGCATGGTCGGCCGGGTACACCGGATCGTCGAACATCGTCGTCGGCGTCATCGACGAGGGAGTCCAGATCACCCACCCCGACCTTGCGGCGAACATCTGGGTCAACCCGTGGGAGATCGCTAACGACGGCATCGACAACGACGGCAACGGCTACATCGATGACGTCAACGGTTGGGACTTCTTCAACAACGACAAGACCGTGTTCGACGGCACTGCCACTGCCGGGCTCGATGCTCATGGCACCCACGTCTCGGGCACCATCGGAGGCACCGGCGGCAACGGCCAGGGTGTAGCCGGTATCAACTGGTCGGTGAAGATCATCTCCACCAAGTTCCTCGGGCCGACCGGTGGCTCGATCTCGGCAGCGATCGCCGCGCTCAACTACCTCGTCGACATGAAGGTGCGCCACGGCGTCAACATCGTCGCCGTCAACAACTCCTGGGGCGGTGGCGGGTTCAGCCAGGCGATGTCCGACGCGATCAACCTCGCAGGCGACCACGGAATCCTGTTCATCGCTGCGGCCGGCAACTCCGGCACGAACAACGACACCACCGCCAACTACCCCTCCAACTACGACTGCACCAAGGGTGGCACTCGCGGCTGGGATTGTGTCGTCGCTGTGGCTGCAATCGACAGCGCTGGAGCACTGGCGTCGTTCTCGCAATACGGCGCGACCACGGTCGACCTCGGCGCCCCGGGCGTCGACATCATCAGTTCCGTGCCGACCAACTCCTACGCGTCGTATGCCGGCACGTCGATGGCCACACCGCACGTCACCGGGGCGGTCGCCCTCTGTGCATCGATCAACCCAATCTTGGATGCAGCTGGCATTCGAAGTGCGATCATCGCGTCGGTAGCACCCACGTCCTCGCTCACCGGCAAGACGGTCACGGGTGGCCGGCTCGACGTGGGCGCGATGGCCGCGCGATGCGCCGTCTCCTCGGCCGCTGTCGCCGGTGCACCTTCGGCGCTGACCGCAACAGCCGCGAACGAATCAACGATCTCGCTCAACTGGACCGATGGCGCCAGCAACGAGACTCGCTACGACATCGAGCGAGCACCTTCCACCTCGGGCGTGTGCGGCACCTACTCGGTGATCGGCCAGGGACCCGCCGATACCGCCGCCTACACCGTCTCCAACCTCACCGCCGCCACCACGTACTGCTTCCGCGTACGCGCCGCGAACTCCTTCGGCGGTGGCACCACCAGCGCCTACAGCACTGCCGCCAGCGCCACCACGCTCTCCGCTCCGTCGCCCTACTCGTGCGCTGCGGCCAGCTACTCATGGATTGATGCCACCATTGGTGGAACGTCGTACGTGATCGGTGACGACGCGTCCGCCACGGTCGCGCTGCCGTTCAACTTCTCGTTCTACGGCACGTCGTACAACTCGCTGCAGGTGGCGTCGAACGGGTTCCTGCGTCTGAGCGCTGGCGCCGCGACGGCGTTCGGCAACGTCAGCATTCCCAACGCCGCCGACCCGAACGCGATCATCGCTCCCTGGTGGGACGACCTCAGCCCCAACCTCGGCGGCGCCATCTGGACCACCACCACCGGCACCGCTCCGAACCGCAAGTTCGTCGCCTCCTGGGTCGGCGTACCCCACTTCGGCGGAGGCACCACGAACGTGACGTTCGAGGCCATCCTCGACGAGGCCACTGGCGACATCACCCTGCAGTACCTCGATGCGACCACCACATCGGCGGCATCGAACAAGGGCGTCGGCGCCACGGTCGGCGTGGAGAACTCCACCGGCACTGCCGGCACGCTGATTTCCTACAACACGGCCTCGCTCAGCGACCTGTCGGCTCGACGTTGCAGCAACACCGCCACGCTCGTCGCCCCGACGGTGTCCACCACGACGCTCGCTGCCGGCCTGGTGGGCAGTGCCTACTCCG
>CAIXHI010000094.1 GCA_903919215.1 uncultured Acidimicrobiaceae bacterium | reverse complement strand
TCTGGGTCTGATCGGCTTCGACCATCAGGTGGTGCTGACGTCATCGCTCGACCGCACGTGCGGGGCGATCGAGCATGCCACCGGTGCGCCACTGAAGCGTGTGCGCGAGGCCGGCGCCGTACGTCAGGGGTTCCACCGCCTCGGCGAACTGATCGTCGAGGTCGTTGAATCGCCGCAGGTCACGGCACCCACGGCATCGTTCTGGGGTTTCGTGTGGAACGTCACCGATCTGTTCGCGCTGTGCGAACGGCTCGGCCCCGATGTGGTGAGCGCTCCCAAGCCAGCAGTGCAACCCGGGCGGTTCATCGCCACGGTGCGCTCAGGTCTTGGCTTGGGGCTGCCGGCCGCCCTGATGATCCCTGATGTCAGGCCCTAGGATTGACGGCGTATGTCGGGAAGCCATCGCACTCTTGCACTCGCGCTCGTGGGCGTGATGGTGCTGTTCGGGCTGGCGAAACTGGTCGACGACGGACCCAAGTACAGCGCTGCCGCTGACGTGGCCAACAGCCTGCCGGGCCCGCAGACCACGGACGGTCCGATCACCAGCGACTCGATCACCGACGAGGTCGACGGCGATGCGTCCACCACGACCGCCGCCACCGTCGCTGCTCCGGACTCGACGGCCCCGGTGCTCGCGGTCAACGCCGACTGCCCCGACACGCCACACGCGGCGATCGTCGACCGTGTGAACCAGCGCGGTGCGCTGTGCGACAACGGCGCGATCACCTATACGTTCCCGATCACGACGGCGAACAGCCAGCCCGACCCTGGCACCTACCCGGTGTACGCGAAGGACATCAAGGCCAGCAGCTCCTTCGGCGGGCACTACAGCACGATGACCCACTTCGTTGCGTTCACCCGCGGCAAGTACAAGGGCGCTCGTATCGCATTCCACAGCGTGCCCACGCTGCGCGGCGGTGCCTACGTGCAGACGCTGGAGTCAGTGGGCACGCCGGAGATGCACGGCCAGTCGTCCGGTTGCATTCGCGTCGTGCCCGACGACTCGGTCAAGATCTGGGACTGGCTCGCCATCGGCGACAAGGTCCGCGTCATCTCCTGAGAGGTCAGTCATGAACACACAAGGGTTCGAGTTGCGCGGCGCGACCTGCGTCGTCACCGGCGGCGCCAGCGGAATCGGTGCGGCACTGATCGCCGAGGTCGTTCGTCGCGGTGCCGCGGCGGTTGCGGTCGTCGACATCGACGGCCAGCGAGCCGCCGATGCCGCCACGAAGCTCGGCAGCGCTGGAGTCGACGCTGCCGGGTTCGCCTGCGATGTCAGCGATGTGGCGTCTGTCGGACACATGGCGCAGGCGGTGTGCGAACGCTTCGGCACGCCCACGTTCGTCGCCGCGAACGCTGGCGTCTTCCCGCCGGCTGGTCCGGCGTGGGAACTCGATCCGGCTGACGTGGCGTGGACGCTCGCTGTGAACGTCACCGGTGTGTGGCTGACCACCAGTGCCTTCGCCAAGCTGATGGTGGCGTCCGATCGCCCGTCCTGGATCCTGGGCACTGGCAGCGAGCACGCGCTGGGTGTGCCGCACACGGGCAGTGCGATCTACACGGCATCGAAGCATGCAGTGGTCGGTCTGCTCGACGTCATGCGCAACGAGTTGCCGAGTCATGTCGGCGTCAGCGTGATGTGCCCTGGGTTGGTGGCGACCAACCTCTGGAAGGGTGCGGCTGACCGCCCCGACCAGTTCGGCGGGCCCACACGGATCTCGCGCCGCGCAGGCGTGATCATGACCCATGGGATGGACCCCGCACTCGTCGCCGAGCGAGCAATCGACGGTGTACAGGCGGGTCAGTTCCTCGTGGCCACACACCGACATGTGCAGCAGTACGCAGATGAGCGGTACGCGGAGGTGGAGCGAGCGTTTGCTGCGCTGGGTGCAGACGATGGCTCCGAGCAGGCGTACGACGTGGCCTCCGTCGCTGCCGTGGTGAACGCCGAGGATCCTCGCCGCACGGCTGGCTGAGTGCGCACCTGGGTGCGTCTAGCGCGTGGCGCCGAGCGCCCGCAGACAGAAGTCGAGCACGGACGCCGCGGCGCCGGCCGCTGGCCGTTGGCCGATGTTGGGTCCGGCCAGTCCACTCGCGTGGAACACTGCTGCAGCCACGAAGTCGGTGTCGCTCTCGGGATGATCGCTGGCGAACGTGCCGTCTGCGTTACCGGCGCGGACGACGTCGAGGAGTGGTGCGAGCAGTAGCGCACGTGCGAGTTGGTGCACCTCCTCGGAGCCCTCTGCGCGGATGGCCAACACCGACGACATCACGCTCATCCGTTCGGCGCGTGGCCCGATGTGGAAGCTGAACAGCTCATCGATCCAGAACGCGAGTGCCTCGCGCGGGTTCGCTGCCCCGGCGAGCCGTTCAGTGAGGCGGGCGGACGCTCGCTCGCCGTCTCGAAGGTACATCGCACACAGCAACTCATCCTTCGAACCGAAATGGCGGTAGAACGAGCGAGTCGAGACACCGGCTGCGTTGAGGATGTCGGAGATGGTGAACGACTTGTCGCGGTTGTCGCGCAGCACTCGGTATGCAGCCTTGAAGATCAGTTCGCGTTCGGTGACTTCGTCGTACGTACGCGGGCGACCGACCGATCGCTTGGGAGTGTCTGGCTCACCAGTGGTGGTCGTCATGTCCTGTCCATCATCGCACGCTGGGCCGACGCGTCGCGAGGACACGTCGACGATGACCTCGGCCACCGCTTCGGCGTTGGGCACGCTGGTCAGGTCTCGTTGTGTTGGGCAGCGAGGAAGGCGATGCCCTCGGCGCACTCGCCGCGCAGCGGGCACCAGCGGCACGAGAAGCCTGGCCGCTTCACCGCCGGGCGCCCTTCAACGGTGAGTTCCACGTGGCGCTCGATGCCCTCCAAGGTGCGCACCAGAGCGGCCTGGAGGGTGCCTTCGGTGACGTCCTCGGCCTCGCTGTCGGAGTAGTCGAGGTAGTAGCTGACCAGCTTGCGTGGCGGCACCGACTGGCGCAGCGTGTGAAGCAGCGCGTAGAAGCGCAGGTCGTCGCGATGATGGTGGGCACGGTTGCCGCTCTTGAAATCGACGATCAGCAGCCGGCTCTCATTGCCGTTCGGCTTGCCGATGGCGAGGTCGACCTTGCCGGAGAACTCGATCGAGCCCGGCGGCCGCCATTTGGACGCGGCCTCCAGCACCGGTTGCGCGCCGCGCGGGAGCGGCGGGAAGTCCTGCAGGAACTTGGTGGTGCGGTCGATGGCGCGGCTGCGCAGTTCGGCCCAGTCGCCGTCGCTGAGGCCACCCACGAATGCGCCCCGCTGGTCGGCCTGATCGGCCAGGCGGGCAAGCGCTTCGTCGACGACATCGGCCGGCGTAGGTTCACCGCGCCAGTTGAGGGCCAACTCGATCGCTTTGTGGGCGACGAACCCGGCAGCATTGGCCGCCGTCCACTCGAACTCGTCCGGGTGGAGGTGCTTGGCCTCGCATCCGTGCACGTTGGCCAGGAACCCTTTGCTGACCCACAGTCGCTCTCCGCCGAGGCGTTCGGAGAGTTCGGCGATACCGGCCAGCGCCTGCTCAGTGACGTTGTCGATGAACTCGCGGTCGAACACCAGCGGTTCGCCAGCACGGCGCAGGAGCGCCAGGTTGCGTTCCTGCACAGGGGTCAGGAGTGGACCGCCGTTCGCCGGTGCGGCAGGTTCGGGTGCGGAGTCGGACACGGGGCAACCCTGTCACACCCTCCTGTCAGCATGACGACATGGCAGCCAACCGATCAGCGCTCGACTTCGCCCACGCCGCCCGCGTGCTCGGGCGCGAGGCGCGGCGTCGGGGGTTGCAGGCTCCTGGCTTTCGCAGCCCGCCGCGCATCGTCGGTGTCGATCGCTCACTGCGCCGTCTCGAAGGTGGGGGAGCCGTGGTGGCGGTGCAACTGAAGGGCCGCCCGTGGCCAGCCGTGCTAGGCGACATGATCGAAGGGGTCGTGGCCGCCAATGGTCTGCGGTCGCCTCACGCTGATCGGCTACGCAACGAACTTTGGGTGGCAGTCGCTGGCGATTTGCCGGCGATCACCGCCCCCGAGCGCAAGGTGGCCTGAGCCACCCTGCGCCCCCGGGCATGTGCTCAGACCGTGCGGCCGAGGACGCTGAGGAACTCGGTCTGCGGGTCGGCGTCGGCGACGTCGACCCGGGCACCGAAGAAGCCGGGCCGGCGGATCATCGCATCCATTGGCTTCAGGCCCGAGTAGGCCGCAGCGACGGTGGCTGCGTCGAGGGTCTCGTCGCCGCCGACGGCGCGGGCGAGGTCCCAGGTGTGCACGAGTACGTCGGTGCTGATGAAGCGACCGATCATGTCGACGGCTGGCATCGGCCCCATCGGCCCGGGCAGTGCCGTCGACAGGTCGGCGGTGGGGATCGTTCCGAGGAACGTGTCGCGGGCGTCGTTCCATGCGGCCACGATCTCGGCATCCGCGCCGATCGAGCGGGGCTGCTGACCTGCGAGGCCGCAGCCCAGCCTCAGTAGGTTGTCGCCGACGTGGACGACGACGTCGCGGGCGGTCCAGCCTTCACATGGTGAGGCATTGCCCCATGCGTCGGCGGGTGCTGCCTGCACGCGGCTGTCGAACGCCTGGACCAGGCTGGTGATGCGATTGACGATTTCTTGGCTCATGCGGGTGGACGGTACACCCCTGCGCGCATGCGGACGCCTCGCGGCCTGCGTCGTACCATGGCAACCATGATTGGTTGGTCGGATTCCCACCTGGAGATGCGCGCTGCGGTGCGTCAGTTTGTCGAGCGCGAGATCGTGCCGCTGCGTGAGGAACTTGAGCACGGCAACCTGCCCCCGTATGACGTGCTGCGCAAGTACGTGCGCACGTTCGGCATCGACGAGATGAATCGCGACCGCTACGAGCACGAGCGGGCCGGCGGCGCCAGGGTCAGCAACGAGGATCGCTTCGAGCGCGCCGTCATGACCTTGATGCCGATGATCGAGATCTGTAAGCACTCGCCGGGGATGGTGACTGCGATGGGAGTGTCCATGAACCTGGCGGGCAACGCGATCAAGAAGGGCACCCCCGAGCAAGCCGAACGTTGGGCGCTGCCGCTGCTGACACTGGAGAAGGTCGGCGCGTGGGCGATCACCGAACCCGACAGCGGCTCGGATGCGTTCGGCGGTATGCGTTCGACCGCAGTGCGCGACGGTGACGAGTTCGTGTTGAACGGTTCGAAGACGTTCATCACCAACGGGCCGTACGCCGACACGACGGTGTTCATCTGCAAGCTCGACGACGGGGTCACCCCGTCGCGTGAGCGCAAGGTGCTGTCGTTCATCCTCGACCGTGGCATGCCCGGCTTCGAGCAGTCGGCGCCGTTGCGCAAGATGGGTATGCACTCGTCGCCGACGGGTCAGTTGTTCGTCACCGACGTGCGCGTCGGCATGGATCGGCTGATCGGTGGCGAGAAGGCCCTGGATGGCGGCGACGCCAAGCAGACAGGCGGCGACAAGGGTGGTGCTCGTGACGCCGCTCGCGCCACGTTCGCGTCCGAACGCGCCAGCATGGCTGCGCAGGCCCTGGGCATCATCGAGCAGTGCCTGTCGGTGGCCGTGGACTACGCACGCAACCGCATTCAGTTCGGCAAGCCGATCGGCGAGTTCCAGCTGATCCAGAACAAGCTCGCCGGTATGGAAGTGGCGCGCATGAACGTCGAGAACATGCTGTTCCGCTACCTGGAGACGATGCGTGAGGGCAAGTCGTTGTCGTTCGCAGAGGCCTCGGCGATGAAGCTCTACTCGGCCCGGGCGGCCACCGAAGTCGCGCTCGACGCAGTGCAGGTGCTGGGTGGCAACGGCTATATGGCCGAGTACCACGTCGAGCAGTTGGCCCGCGACGCGAAGGTGCTGCAGATCTACGCCGGCACCGACGAACTGCAGATCACCGCGATCGCCAAGGATCTACTGCGTCGCTGAGGCGCTCACTCCGTCACCATTTCGGGTTCGAGTCCTACGTCGGTCACGGGAACCCGTGACCGACGTAGGACAAGAACGGGGTTGCGCGCGGGTTGGAG
>CAIXHI010000093.1 GCA_903919215.1 uncultured Acidimicrobiaceae bacterium | reverse complement strand
CGGCAGCACCTTCGGCGTTGGTCTGCTGGTGTGCGGTGTGTTCGGCGTCCGCCTGATCGATTGGATCGGTCGCCGTCATACGGTTGCTCTGGCAGCCACGATGATCCTGACCGGTGTCACCTGTTTCGTGCTCGGCCCGGCCTGGCCGATCACGCTGGCAGGCACGGCGGTCTCCGGAACAGGTTCGGCCCTGCTCGTGATGACGTTGCCTGGTGTGGTCAGCGACCACCACGGCGAGCACCGCGCCCAGGCCTTTGCCGCCGTCAACGCGGCACCCGCAGTGGCCGGAGTCGTGTTCAGCCTTGTCATCGGCACCGTGTTGGGTGCCGGGTGGTCGTGGCGCCCCGCATACCTGATGCTCACCGCCGCGCTCGGCGTGCTGTTCTTCGCGGTGGCCCGCCGCGTGCAGGCCCCCACTGGCGTGCGAGAGGGAACGTTCTCGCTGCGCCACTTCCGCGATCGGGCGGTGCTGGTGCCGTGGCTGCACATCGTGCATGCCGTGATGACCGAGTTCACCATCGGTGTGTGGTCGGTGACGTACCTCCGCGATGTCGGTGGCGCGTCCGCCGGCAGCGCACCGGTGCTCTCGGCGGTGTTTCCGATCTGCATGTTCGCCTCACGTCTCAGAGCCACCAGCATCATTCGTCGCCTCGGTGCCGCCACTACCTCGGTGGCATTTGCGATGGCCGGTCTCGGCGCAGCCGTGATGTGTTTCGCACCCTCGCTGGGTCTGAAGGTCGCAGGTCTGGCAGTCGTCGGAACGTTCGGCGGGCTGCTGTACCCGATGGCCGTCGACCGCTTCTATCAACGGGCACATCACACGATGGACTCGGTGTCATTGGGTGCGTACGCGGCCATCGGCAATGGTGTCGCTGTCACCATCGGCCCACTTGTCCTTGGCGTCCTGGCCGACACGGTCCAATTGCGCTGGGCGATCCTCGTGGTCTCCGCCCTCGCATTCGTGGGGACGCTCACACAGCGTCCGCGCCGAGCGTTCACATCACGTTGATATTGACAGCATCAATATCCTGCTACGTTCGTTGAGACACGAGACAAGCAGGGAGTGCACATGAAACTGGGAGCGTTCTTCTTCGGTGGCGTCGAGATGCCAGATGCGGGTGCAGGTCTGCCCAACCCGATGGACCGCAACTTCGACAACGCCGCATGCTGGGACGCGACGCTGAAGTACATCGATGCGGCCGTGGAGGCCGACCGGCTCGGCTTCGACAGCTTCTGGACCACCGAGCACCACTTCCAGTACGAGGGTTACGAAGTCATCCCCAACGGGATCCTGATTTCGGCCTGGATCGCTGCCCGCACCAAGAACATCCGCCTCGGAGCGATGTTCAACGTGGTGCCCCAATGGAACCCGTTGCGTCTGGCCGAAGACTTCGCCACCATGCACAACCTCTCCGGCGGACGCGGCATCCTCGGGGTGGGGCGCGGCACTGTCCCACGCGAGATCCTGCACCTCAACGATCAGCACATCTCCATCGGCTCGCTCGACAACCCCGACCAGGCCGCTGACGACCTGAAGAACCGTGAGTACTTCGAGGAGTCGATGGAGATCATCCGCCGATCGCTCACGCAAGAGAAATTCTCCTTCGACGGCAAGTACTTCCAGATCCCAGTCCCAGGTATCCCCGATCGCGGGACGACCGTGAAGGAACTCACCCTCGTTCCGCGCCCGATCTACCCGTACGAGATCTGGCAGGCCGTCACCAGCCCGCCCACGGTGGAATACGTGCCGATCGTCGACCACGGCGCGGTGTTCTGGAACCAACACCCGTCGTTCATCAAGCGTATGTGGGACCGCTATGGCGAACTGCACGAGCAGCACCATGGAAGCGGACTCGGCCGAGGCGACAAGCGGATGCTCGTCGTCAGCGTGCGGATCGAAGACACCCACGAAGAGGCGATGCGTACAGCCCGCAACGGCCACGACGAGTTCTGGAAGTTCCTGGGGCCGTACGGCTGGAGCCGCGGCTACATGGGCGAGGACGGCAAGCCGGCGAAGCCCGGTCTGATTCCTACGCTGGAGGAGTCGATGGCCCAGCGCACCATTCTGGTCGGCACCCCAGAAGAGGTGGCCGAGCATGTGCAGTACTTGCGCGACCTCATGGGCGTCGAGTATCTCACGCTCTTTCCGCACCTCGTGGGCGACCCGTACAGCAAAGCGGTGGAGCAAATGGAACGCTTCATCACCGAAGTGATGCCGCTGGTCAAGTGACCCTCGCCCCCGACGCCGATCGCTGGGCGTCGCTGGGCACGGCAATCCGCGAACGTCGGCTCGCCGGCGAGTTCACACTCATCGAACTCGCCGAGCGGGCCGGCCTCTCGCAGCCGTTCCTCTCACAGATCGAGAACAGCCGCGCCCGTCCATCGATGGAGTCGCTGTACCGCATCGCCACTGCGCTCTCCACCACACCACAAGCGCTGTTCGGTGGCCCGTCGGTCGCTGCCGAACCCACGCTCGCGCGTGCGGCCGGCGCCGACGTTCCCACGATCGACACGGACGGCGAATCGCTACGCCGACTTCTCCTTCCCGGCGATGCTCCATTCCACGTGATCGAGCTCATCGGCCTGTCCCGCGAGTTCCTCGAACCCTGGTCACACGAGGGCTTCGAAGCCTTGTACGTATTGGCTGGACCGGTCGAGGTCGAAGTCGACGGCACCATCAGCCGCCTCGACACCGGCGACTTCTTCTCATACCCGGCACGCCTCCCCCACCGCTACCGCTCCAGCAAAGGGGCCACAGCGCGGGCACTGCTCATCGAGACGCAGATGTCCGGCAGCGGGCAGGGTGCTCACTCCGGCTGACCGCCCTCACCCGACCCCTCACCCCGCGAACCCACGTTCATGTCCTACGCCGTTCACGGGGGTCCGAGGGTGCAGCGTGACAGGAAGCCCTAGGTGGGGTTGGGGCCGTTCCAGCTGAACCTCGGTGCGCGGCGCTCGGTGAAGGCGGCGACACCTTCGGTCGGGTCGGCGGCAACTGCCACCTCACGCGCCCACGCATCGGCCAGATCGGCGGGCACGGCACCGTGACTGAGCACCGCCGAGATCATCTCTTTGGTGGCCGCCTGGGTCAACAGCGAACGCTGCGCGAGCGTGGCACACAACTCGGCCAGCCGTTCCTCGGCTCGCTCCGCCGGCAGCACTTCATCGACAAGGCCGAGGTGCAATGCCTCGTGCGCGTCGATGAGATCGCCCGTGTAGAGCAGTCGTCGGGCGGCCGGGCCGATGAGACGCACCACCCGTTCCAGCGACGCCGGCGGGTAGACGATGCCCAGCTTCGAGGGGGTGATACCGAAGCGCGAGCCTTCGACGGCGATGCGGATATCGCAGTCGATCGCGAGCGCACAGCCACCACCGATGCAGTCGCCCTGCACGAACGCGACGGTGGGCTTCGCCAGGTGCGCCAGCGCGTGTTCGGCGATCATGTTCACATCCATGAACGACGGCACGTGGGCAGGTCGTTCGGCCAGCAGTTCACCGATGTCGGCACCGGCGCAGAAGTGGTCGCCCGCACCGCGCAGCACCACCACGCGCACCATCGGGTCGCCGCCGAGAGCGCGACAGGCATGACCCAACGCGACCCACATGTCGTAGGTGACCGCGTTGCGCTTCGAGGGACGATCGAGCGTGATGGTGCCAACAGAGTCGGCGCTGGCGGTGACGATCGCTGAGGGCATTCCGTCACGCTACGCGCGCCCCCAGCTCGCGATCGGAATCACCCGGAGCGCGGAGGACCTCATCTACGCTGGTGAGGCCCCCCTTCCCCCAAGGAGACCCCATGAAGAAGATTTCCACGACTCTGCTGATCGGCGCGTTCGCCGCCGCTGCGCTGCTCGGTGCATGCAGCGACGACAAGAAGTCCGGCGGCAGCACCGATACGGAGTACTGCGGACTCATCACCAGCTACAAGGCCAAGGCCAACGAACTCGACTCGGTGATGAACGGCACCGACGCCACGGCCATCAAGGCTGCGTTCACCACGATGCAGGGCGAAGTGCATGCACTTGATGCGAACCCGCCGGCATCGATCGCCAAGGACGTACACCTGATGACTGCCACCGTCGACAGGATGATCGAGATCTTCGACAAGTACGAGTACGACTTCACCAAGCTGTCGACCGCCCCGGAAGCAACCGAGTTGAACACGTTGATCGACAGCGCCGACTACACGACTGCCCAGAGCAACCTCAAGGCGTACTCCAAGGACACCTGCGGTATCCCCGACGACACCACGGGTTCCTGAGTTCACCCACTCGCTGGCTACGATTGTCGTAGTTCACCACTACGACAATCGGAGCCACGATGAGTTCTCTCTCCGATGACGCCCAGCGCCATCTGTGGATGCATTTCACCCGCCTCGGCGCGTTCCCCGACGGGGTACCGATCATCACCCGTGGTGAGGGCTGCTACGTCTGGGACGACCGCGGCAACCGTTATCTCGACGGCCTGTCCGGGCTGTTCACGGTGCAGGCCGGTCACGGCCGCGCTGAGTTGGCCGACGCCGCACGCGAGCAGGCAGCGACACTCGCCTACTTCCCGGTGTGGAGCTTCGCTCACGAACCGGCGATCACCCTGGCGCGACGCCTGGCCGAGTACGCACCCGGCGACCTGAACCGGGTGTTTCTCACCCCCACCGGCGGCGACGCGGTCGAGACCGCGATCAAACTGTCGCGCCAGTACTGGAAGCTGCGCGGACAACACAGCCGCACCAAGGTCATCTCCCGCTATCTCGCCTACCACGGCACCTCGTTGGGGGCACTCAGCCTCACCGGTGTGCCCTCGATCAAGACACCGTTCGAGCCGTTGATGCCCGGCGCGATCAAAGTGCAGACGCCGTACTGCTATCGCTGCATCGACTGCAAACACCTCGACGGGTGCTCGCTGCGTTGTGCCGAAGACCTCGCCCTACGCATCGAGATGGAGGGGCCCGACTCGGTGGCCGCGGTGTTCATGGAACCCGTACAGAACACCGGCGGCGCCTTCACACCGCCGGAGGGCTACTGGAGGCGAATCCGCGAAATCTGCGACGAGTACGACGTGTTGCTCGTCAGCGACGAAGTGATCTCCGCCTTCGGTCGCTTCGGACACATGTTCGGCAGTCTGCGCTACGACTACCAGCCCGACATGATCACCTTCGCCAAGGGCGTCACCTCCGGGTATTCCCCGCTCGGCGGCGTGATGATCAGCGACCGCATCGCCGAACCGTTCTTGCAGGACACGAACACGTTCCTGCAGGGTCAGACGTTCGGCGCCCACCCTGTGTCCTGCGCAGTTGCCAACGCCAACCTCGATCTGTTCGAGCGCGAAGACCTGTGCGGGCACGTGCTCGCCAACGAAGGTCGCTTCAAGCAACTGATCAAGGGTTTGCTCGACATCCCCCTCGTCGGCGATGTGCGCGGCGACGGCTACTTCCTCGCCATCGAGCTGGTACCCGACAAGGCCACTCGCGGTGTGTTCACCGCCGAGCAGGCCGAGTGGCTGTTGCGCGGGTACCTCTCACCACGGCTCTACGCCGCCGGCCTGATCTGCCGCGCCGACGACCGAGGTGAGCCAGTGATCACGTTGTCGCCGCCACTGATCGCAGGCGAAGAGGAGTTCGTGTTCATCGAACAAGTGCTGCGACGAGCGCTCAGCGATGCCAGCCGCGAGTTCGCGGCGCGGAGCAACGTATGAGCAACGAGCGCACCATCACGACACTCGATGACAAGGACCGCACGATCATCGAACTCCTGCAGGCCGATGGCCGCATGCCGTTCACGAAGATCGCGGCAGAAGTCGGGCTCACCGAGGGCGCCATTCGTCAACGAGTGCAGCGCCTCACCGACACCGGAGTGATGCAGATCGTCGCGGTCACCGACCCGCTGTCGCTGGGCGTACGCCGGGTTGCGATGATCGGCGCACGAGTCGCCGGTGATGCCGAAGCCACGGCGCTCGCGCTCGCCGAGATGCACGAGGTGGAGTACCTGGTGGCCACCACCGGCCGCTACGACCTGATGTTCGAAGTGGTCGCCGACGACGATGCCCACCTGCTGCGACTCCTTTCACAGTTGCGCAGTCG
>CAIXHI010000092.1 GCA_903919215.1 uncultured Acidimicrobiaceae bacterium | reverse complement strand
GGGGCCGACATGGATTGCATTGTGTGGTTTCTGGGTGACCGGGAAGCGACGAAGCTATGGACGGGAGGTGAAGTACCGGCAAAGCGCTGCGACCAGACCCGCCAGCGAATGATCGGTTGCGACCGCCGAAACCTTGAGTCCGACGTGGGTGACCGCCGCGCTCGTCTGCGGGCCGATCACCACCACCACCGGCGGGGTGTCGGTTCCGATCGCGGCAACCCACGCTCGCGCCGCCGAACCACTGGCGAACAGCACGGCGTCGGCGGCCAGGGCCGCAGCACGATCGGCTGTCGTCGTCGAGGCCGGTGCAGTGCGGTACGGCCGCACCACCGTCACCGTCCAGCCCTTGGCCGTCAGGCCGTCGGCCAACACCGACTCACCGTCGACTCCCTGCACCAGCAGTACCCAGCCGGGACCGGGCGGGAACTCCTCCACCAGACCCTCGGCCCGCTGACGGGCCGGTACCAGCGTGACGGCGATACCAGCCGCAGCCAGGGCGGCGGCTGTCACAGTGCCCACCGCGGCCACCCGGCCCGGTGCCGACTGGTGCACCCTGTTGTACGCGTCGGCCGCATTCGGCGACGTGACCACCAGCCACTCGAACGCCGCCGGGTCGAGTGCGGCCAGCGCCGCCACACCCGATTCGTCGGGCACGATCTCGGTCAACGGCACCACGACCGGCACCGCACCCTGCGCCACCAACAGTTCAGCCAACGCGCCGGCTTGCTCGCCAGCGCGGGTGACCACCACCCGCAGGCCCTGCAGCGCGCCCATCAGCCCTCGAGTTCGGACTGCAGCGCCCGCGCCAGTGCGGCGGCCTGCACCAGGCGTTCGTCACCCGACCCACTGACCGTCACCGTCCGCGACACCGCCGCTGACCCGGCCCCGCTCGATTTCGTCACGTGGAGATTCGCCGAGGAACTCGACAAGTAACCCGTGAGCTGGTCGCCGACGCAGTGGGCCGCCACCGGCAACGAGCAACCCGTCCCCAGTTCAGCAAGAAATGCCCGCTCGAGCGAGACGGCCGCCCGGGTACGCGGATGATCGATCGCCGCCAGCAGGGCAGCTGTCGCCGCATCATCGGCGCGGCATTCCAACGCCACACACCCCTGCCCCGGGGAGGGTACGAACGTGTCCAGCGGCAACGCTTCGGCGATGCGGTCGGTGAGGCCGAGAATCTGCAGCGCGGCGATCGCCATCACCAGCGCTCCCCCCTCGGGAACCTTGGTGAGCCGAGTCGTGATGTTGCCGCGAAGTTCGATGAACTGCAGGTCGGGCCGCACCTGTGTCATCTGCGCCCGGCGGCGCACCGAACCGGTGGCCAACGTCGCACCCAACGGCAGTTGATCGAGACGAGCCCCGATCAACGCATCGCGCGCATCGCGCCGTTCAGTGAACGCAGCCAGTTGCAATCCATCGGCAACGATCGACGGCAGATCTTTGGCGCTGTGCGCGGCGAAGTCGGCGTCGCCACGCAGAACCGCGTGCTGCACCTCTTTGACGAACACGCCCTGACCGCCCATCGTGTGCAGCGGTACGTCGGTGCGCTGGTCGCCCAGCGTGTCGACGAACACCAACTCCACGGTCAACCCGGGGTGCGCGGCCATCAGCGCATCGGCCGCCATCTGCGCTTGTGTCGTCGCTTGCGCGCTGGCGCGGGTGGCGAGACGCAGTGTGTGCCCGGACATGCCGGAGTCAGCCCAGGTCGAACAGTTCGCGCACCGCAGCTGCGTTGCGTTCACCCTGCGGCGTGCCGGCATCGTCCTTCAAACGGACCGACATCGTGTGCAACAACTTGGCCGTGATGCCACGGGTGAGCGCCTCGACTGCGTCGCGCTGCGCCGGATCGAGTGACGCGAGTTTGTTGCCGAACCGCTCGAACTCGGCGAGACGCACGTTCTCGGCCTTCTCGTGCAGTTGCGCCACGAGTGGTGCCGCCTGACGAGCCGTCACTTCCATGCCGAAACGCTCGACCTCTTCGCCGACGATCTCATGCACACGCGCTGCTTCGTCGGCCCGACGGGCCAGGCCACGTGCGGCCCAGTCGCGCAGGTGGTCGAGGTTCAACAGCGTGACGTACGGCGACTGCTCGACGTCGACAGAGACGTCGCGAGGAACCGCGATATCCACGATGAGCAGAGGACGCGTCAGCGTCCCACGAGCGGCCGTGACCAACTCGTGGTCGATGATCGTCGAGCCGGCACCGGTGCAGGTGAGCAACACATCGGCCTCGCGCAGGGCCTCGCCCAACTCGCTGAAGGGCACGATGCTGCCGCCGACACGCTGGGCCAACTGCATGGCCCGTGCTTCGGTGCGGTTGGTGACCGTGATGTTCGTGGCTCCGGCGCCGACGAGTGCCACGGCCACACCTTCGCCCATGTCGCCGGCCCCCACCACGAGCACACTGCGACCGGCAAGGCTGCCGATCCGTTCGTTCGCCATCTCGACTGCTGCATGGCTGACCGACGCTGTGTGCTTGCCGATGGCCGTCTCCGTGCGAGCCCGCTTGCCGGTCTCGATCGCATGGCGGAACAGCAGGTTCAACGTGGCCTTGGCGCCGCCTTCGGCCTGCGCGGTCTCCCACGCATGACGCACCTGACCGAGGATCTCGCTCTCGCCGAGCACCACCGAGTCGAGACCGGCGGCGACCTCGAACAGGTGGGTGACCGCCGCGTCGTCGTGCTGGCTGTAGAGGTGCGGGTGTAGATCGTCGGGCACCATCCCGCCGACCTCGCAGAAGAAGTCGCGAATATCGGCATAGGCGCCATGGAACTTCTCAGCGACGGCGAACACCTCGGTGCGGTTGCACGTACTGAGCACCGCCGCCTCGCGGATGTTCTGACGACTCACGAGGCCCGTGATCGCCTTGCACAACGACTCACCCGACACCGAGACGCGCTCAAGGAAGTCGATGGGGGCCGTGCGGTGGTTGACACCGATGACGACGATGCTCATGCAGTTGCCAACTCTACGCCGTTGCCGTTCGGGGGTTGCTACCGACTGCTGCGCCAGCCACTCCGCCCGAGCGCCGTTGCTCGTGGTAGCTGAGGATCTGCAGTTCGACCGCAAGGTCGACCTTGCGGGTCTCGATGCCATGCGGCACGCTGAGCACGACCGGTGCGAAGTTGAGGATGCTGGTGACACCGGCCTTCACCAACCGGTCGGCTGCGTCCTGGGCCGCGCCGCCGGGAGTGGCAATGACGCCGATGTTGACCCGCTTGGTCTGCACGATCTGCGGCAACTCGTCGATGTGGCGCACGCGGACGCCGCCCATCACCGTGCCGACTTTGTGCTCGTCGACATCGACGATGCCAGCGACCGGGAAACCGCGCTCGCCGAACCCGTTGTAGCCAGCGAGGGCCTGACCGAGGTTGCCGGCGCCGACGATGACCACTGGCCAGTCGTGCGTGAGACCAAGTTCGCGGCGCACTTGGTAGACCAGGTAGGCGACCTCGTAGCCGACACCACGGGTGCCATAACTGCCCAGATACGAGAGGTCTTTGCGCACTTTGGCCGCGTTGACACCCGCCAGCTCGGCCAGCCGCTCGGACGAGATGCTGTCGACGCCTTCATCACCCTGCTCGCTGAGGATGCGCAGATAGACGGGCAACCGGGAGACGGTGGCATCAGGGATGCGACGACGGTTGCGGTCAGGGGCCATAACAATTGCCACGTTAGGCACTCGTGCACACATTCACAAAGCCCACAGGTGAGAGCAGGGTGTGAGCGCTGGGCCTACGCTGGCCGCTCGATGAACGCCGCACTCGCCGCCGCCGCCACCCTGGTGGCTGTTGCATTCGGCCTCAGCACACTCGACCGCTGGCTGCGCCGACGCCGACCGCACGAACTGGCGTGGGCGATCTCGTTGGCACTGTTCGCGCTCGGCTCGCTGTCGCTGTGGTGGGCCGAGGCCGACGGCTGGAGCCTGGGTGCGTTCCGCCTGTTCTACTTGGCCGGTGCCGTGCTCAACGTGCCGTGGCTGGCACTCGGCACGGTCTACCTGCTGGCCGGACCTCGCATTGGCGACAAAGTGCGGAGTTGGCTGCTGTTGCTCAGTGGCCTCGCAGCCGGCATCGTGCTCTTCGCCCCCACGAAGTCGAGCGTCTCCGGTGGTGAGCTTCCCACCGGCCAGGACGTCTTCGGTGTCGCCCCACGGGTGCTCGCCGCCGTCGGCTCCGGCGTCGCCGCACTGGTGATCGTCGCCGGTGCCCTGTGGAGCGCGTGGCGCGTCTGGCGCGGCCGGGTGCCGTCGCTGGGAGCGGCCCGCACGGTCAGCGCCCCATCGCGGCTCGCGTTCGGCAACGTGCTGATCGCGCTCGGCACCCTGATCCTCAGCGCGAGCGGCAGCCTCGCAGGTCGCCTGGGGAAGGACCGCGCGTTCGCCGTCACCCTGCTCGTCGGCATTGCTGTGCTGTTCGCCGGATTCCTCGTCGCCAGCTCGGCACCACGCCCGACCGCTGTGGCCGCCGACGCGTCAGCTGTCGGCGAGGCTGCGCCGTAGCAACTTGCCACTGACGTTGCGCGGCAACTCGTCGACGAACAGCACCTTTGTTGGGCACTTGTAGCGCGCGAGGTGCTCGCCGCACCACGCGATCAGTGTGTCCTCGTGCGCCGCGGCGCCCGGGTTGAGGACCACGAAGGCCTTCACTGCCTCACCGTGATGTGGGTGCGGCACACCGACAACACCCACTTCGGCGACATCGGGGTGCTCGAGCAATACCTCTTCCACTTCCGCCGGGTAGACGTTGAAGCCGCTGACGATGATCAGATCTTTGGCGCGGTCGACGAGATAGAGGTACCCGTCGTCGTCGGTGACGGCGATATCGCCCGTGCGCAGCCAACCGTCGGCCGACAGCACCTTGGCGGTGGCGATCGGATCCTCGAGGTACCCGCGGAACACGTTGGGGCCCTTGACCCACACTTCGCCGTGATCGCCGCTGAGTGCGTCGTCGCCATGTTCATCGACGATGCGCACCTGCATACCGGCGAGCACCTTGCCCACCGACCCGACCTTCACCGGCAGACCCGCCGCGCTGGTGACCACCGGCGACGCCTCGGTGAGGCCGTACCCTTCGAACAACGTCACGCCGAAACGTTCGCGTAGACGCAGCGTGGCTTCCTCAGGCATCTTCGCGGCACCGCTGAGCGCCAGGCGAACGCTGGCGAAGCTGTCGGCGGGAGCCGCGTCGAAATGACTGAAGGCCAGCCACAGCGGCGGAGCGCCGGGGATGACGGTGATCTGCCGATCCTTGATCGTCTCGAGCGCGGTGAACGGGTCGAAGCGCTGCACCAACACCACCGTCGCGCCCCGTGCCAGGCTGAGGCCGAGCACCACGTTGAGGCCGAAGATGTGGAACACCGGCAGCACACCGAACACGATGTCGCCAGCGACGATGCCGTCAGTGGACTCACCCTGCTCGATGTTGGCCAGCAGGTTGCCGTGGCTGAGCATCGCCGCCTTCGGCGCACCAGCGGTACCACTGGTGAACATCAGCACCGCGAGATCATCCGGGTCGACCACGATCGGGCCCATCGGATCGGCTCCGAGTAGGTCGTCGAACGCCAGGTCGGCTGCCATGCTGCCGGTCTCGGTGGCGATCACCGACTGCACGCTGGGCACGCGGGCACGATCAACCTGTGACCACGCCGCCGCCGCCGACGGCTCGACCACGACCACTGTGGCGCCCACGGTGAGCACTTCGCGTTCGATCTCGGGTGCCGGGCTGGCCGGATTCAGCGGCACCACCACCGCCCCCAACCCGAGCGCGGCGAGATAGAGATCGACGAAATAGCGGCCGTTACTGCACACCAACGCGATGCGATCACCCTTGGCCAGCCCCAACCGGGCGAGGCCGCCGCGCACATGCTGCACCTGTGTGCGCAAGGCGCCATACGTGGTCGCCCGACCACGGCTGAAGATGGCCACACGATCATCAGGATGCGGATCAATGATCTGCGCAAGATTCACGACGTCTGACCCCCTGTTGCCGCCACCGCGATGCTACTCACCCAGTTGCGTCGTGCTGTCAGAACCGCAGCAGCGAGATGATGCCGGCGACCATGACCCCCGCCAGCAGCAGGCCGAGTGTGAGCGTTGTCGCTGGGCGCATGTGGTCAGGCTAGCGGCACCTCAACTGGAGGGCCGAAGCGTCACCGGCACGGCAACCCCCGGCACAGCGGCACCTTCGACCAGCGGGGCCACGGCCACCTGATCGCCAGGCCCGAGGCACAGCTCGTCGGCCGCCGAACGGCGCTCCAGCATCAGCATCAACATCCCGGTCGGGTCGACCACCAGGCCGATGGAACCGGCGCCCAACCCGTAGGCCGAGGCAGCGCGCTCGGCCACCCGAATCTTCTGATCGGACATCTCGCCGAACGTGATCTGCAGCCGCACACCTTCGGCGTTGCCCCACGGTTCGAGATCATCGGGGCCGATGTTCAACTGACAGTTGCCGAACCGATCCACCCACAACACATCGGTCTGCAGTCCGCCATGTTCGCCGTCACGAGGAAGTGGCACCACACCGGGCAACAACGCATCGGCATCGACCGGGGTACCGAGCTCGACGAGATCGACCCCGTTGCACAGGTGACCGGCGACCGCGGCGTAGATATCGCGGTAGGGGGCGATGCTGCCCGGGCTGGGCAGGTGGAACTCGGGTCGGTCGAGCACCACGCAACGGCCCGCGCCGCCGGCCATCGCCACTGCCGACGCCAACACCCCGTTGTCGGGGCCGATCAGCACACCTTCACCGTCGGCGACTTCGATCGCGATCGCTCGCCGTTCCCCGCCGTCGACCACGGCCATGACCACACCCGACGGCACATAGCCGACACTGCGGGCGAGTGCCAGGCTGCCAGCGCGGACGTCGTAGGCGGGGATGCCATGGGTGAGGTCGATGACCCGCGCGTGCGGCGCGGCCTCACGAAGGATGGCGTGCACCACACCGACCGACTCGTCGATCAGGCCGAGGTCACTGAGGAACGAAACGGTGTCGTAGTGCCGGCCCATGGCTCGGGAGACTACCTCCGGAAAAACGAAGGGGGCTGGTGCCAACCCCCCGATGGCACCAGCCCACTCCGGCGCTGCTCATTGCTGAGCGCGACACCCGACAGACGAATCTGCCGGTGGTCCTTGCGACCGGCCCACAGGATAGGCACACATCTGGCGATGTTAAAAGAGTCACAGCAAACTATTTTCTGGAACCGGGAATACGCGCGAGCCGCTCGGTTGTGGCTCAGTGGTTACCGAGTTCGTGGCTGCGCTTGGTGGCCGCCATCACGGCCTCCAGGAACGCCGAGCGAACGCCGTGTTCCTCCAACACCCGCACACCGGCAGCGGTGGTACCGCCAGGTGACGTGACCTGCGCACGAAGGCGGGCCGGGTCTCCCCGTTCGCTCAGCAGCGCGGCGGAACCGACCAACAGTTGGGTGGTGAGTGCTTCGCTGTCGGCCCGGCTGAGACCGGCCAGGACCCCGGCATCCATCAACGCCTCGGCCACGAGGAACAAATAGGCCGGGCCACTGCCAGCGAGGCCGGTGACGGCGTCGAGTTGGTGCTCGGGGACACGTACGACGATTCCGACCGAGCCGAGGATCTCCTCCGCCCATGCCAGATCATCAGCATCAGCCGTCGCCCCACCGGCGATCCCGGCCGCGCCTTGACCCACCAATGCGGGTGTGTTCGGCATCGAACGCACCACGGCGACGGCAGGACCTGCCGCATCCTGCAAGGCGGCGAGCGGGACCCCGGCAGCGATGCTGAGCAACCGC
>CAIXHI010000091.1 GCA_903919215.1 uncultured Acidimicrobiaceae bacterium | reverse complement strand
CTCGATACGGCGTGTGCGCTCGGCCATCGACCGCACGAGGCGGCCCTTCAGTTCGTCGACCGCAGCGAACGCGCCGCCGAGTGACAACACGTCCTGCAGTTCGGTCCACGCGGCGTCGCGCAGTTCGGCGGTCTTGGCCTCGATCACGGTGCTGCCGTCGAACAGGTCGCCGTACTCGAGCAGATCGGTCTCGAACGCCAGCACCTGCTGCATGCGCAACGACCACTGCTGGTCCCACGGGCGGGGCAGGCCCAGCGCCTCGTTCCAGGCCGGCAGCTGCACACTTCGTGCTCGGGCGTTCTTCGACAGCGTGACGGCCAGCATCTCGAGCACGATGCGCTGAATGTTGTTCTCCGGTTGCGCCTCGGTGAGACCCAACGAGTTGACCTGCACCCCGTAGCGAAAGCGGCGGGCCTTGTCGTCGGTGACGCCGTAGCGCTCGAGACCGATGCGGTCCCACAACTCGGTGAAGGCCCGCAGCTTGCAGATCTCCTCCACGAAACGGATACCGGCGTTGACGAAGAACGAGATACTGCCGAACACCTGGGCGAACTGCTCGGGTGCGACCTGGCCACTCTCTTTGACAGCATCCAGTACGTCGATCGCGGTGGCCAGCGAGAACGCGATCTCCTGCACCGGCGTCGCGCCGGCTTCCTGCAGGTGGTAGCTGCACACGTTCATCGGGTTCCACTTCGGCGCGTGCTGTGCGCACCAGGCGACCATGTCGACGATCAACCGTCGCGACGGTGCCGGCGGGAAGATGTACGTACCGCGCGACAGATACTCCTTGACGATGTCGTTCTGCGTCGTCCCCCGCAACGCGCTCGACGGCACACCTTGCTCGTCGGCATTCGCGACGTACAGCGCGAACAACCAGGCAGCCGGAGCGTTGATGGTCATCGACGTGTTCATCTGCCCCGGCGGAATATCACGCAACAACGCGCGCATATGACCCAGGTGCACCACCGGCACACCCACCTTGCCGACCTCGCCGTGGGCCAACACATGATCTGGGTCGTACCCGGTCTGCGTCGGCAAATCGAACGCGATCGACAAACCCGTCTGCCCCTTGGCCAAGTTCGTGCGATACAACTCATTCGACGCCTCGGCGGATGAATGCCCCGAGTACGTGCGCATCAACCAGGGTTCGTCTCGTTGCGGTTCGTCCCTCATCATTCGTCCATTGTTACCCACGGGTAGCGAGCCTCGCCACCCCTGCCCTGCCGGGTCACATCAGCAGGTGGCGGCGGTGACGCGGCGCAGGTACTCGGTGCGCGAGATGTCGACCACGCCGAGGGTGGTGAGGTGGTCGGTGCGCCACTGCACATCGAACAGTTGGCCACCGGTGTCGCGCAGCCAGTGCACCGTGGCGGCGACGGCAACCTTCGACGCGTCGGTGCCAGCCGGCGGGTCGGCGTGGAACATCGACTCACCGGCGAACAGACCCTTGATGCGCACGCCGTAGAGGCCACCCACCAGCACATCGTCGCGGAACACCTCGATGCTGTGCGCCCAGCCCATGTCGTGCAGGCGACCGTAGGCGGCGATGAAGTCGTCATTGATCCACCCGTGCGGGCGGCGCGGGTCGCCACAGCGACGCATCACTTCGGTGAAGCAGGTGTCGAGGCGCACTTCGAAGCGACTCAATGACCGGCTCAGCGACCGCGATATGTGCAGCCCGTCGAGCGGCAGGATGCCCCGTGGGTCGGGCGACCACCAACCGATCCGCCGTCTGCCGATGGGCATGGGGAACAATCCGCCCTGATATGCGGCCAGCAGTGTGCCCGGCTCGAGATCGGCACCCACAGCCACCAGGCCGTGCTCGTCAGCGCCCGCGGCGGACGGAAGTCGCCACCGGGTCGGTTCGGGTTCGATCGGCCGGTTCACGCCCCCACCTTCGCGCGTACCCCTCTGTACCGTGATCGACCACTAACCTGCACCTCGTCATGGGTTTGCAGTCGTTCGAGAATGGTTTGGAGCGTATGGTCGAGGGCGTGTTTTCTCGCGGTTCAACTCCCAGCATCCGACCGGTCGAACTCGGCCGCCGTCTTCTGCGCGAAATGGATGACCATCGCAGTGTCGACGTGAAGGGTCGACGCATCGTCCCCAACGAGTTCCTGTACCGGCTCACCGTGCTCGATATCGAAGGCTTCGCCGACATCGAGCAGGCGTTGAACACCGAGCTGTGCGAGACCGCTCGCGAATACGCGCGGGCCGAGGGGTACCACTTCATGGGCCCAGTCGTGGTGTTGATGGAGTCCGACGACACGCTGAAGCCGGGACGCTTCACGATCAGCAGTCGCATGAAGGAATCGGGTGGCGGCGTGGGCGCCGGTGCGCTCGTGCAGGCCGACGGCACTCGCCTGGCGCTTGGCCAACAGGTGATCAGCATCGGCCGTCTGCCCGAATGCACCATCCCCGTGGCCGACACCAACGTCAGCCGTCGACACTGCGAGATCCGTCCCGCAGGCTCGGCGTTCGTGGTCGTCGACCTCGGTAGCACCAACGGCACCAAGGTGAACGGTGTGCGCATCCAGGGTGAGCAGGCACTCGCCGACGGCGACGTCGTGAGCGTGGGCAGCCTCACCCTGCGCTTCGAGGCCTCGTGAGCGACGCGCAACTCAACGTCCTCAACTATGCCCTCCTGGCGCTGATCTACCTCTTCTTCGCGCGAGTGCTCTGGGCGGTCTGGAGCGAGGTACGCGGACCGCAACTTGGCCGCCACCCGCAGCCGGTCGGCCATGCCCGTATCGATGCCACCAATCCCGGTATCTCCGCAGCTCCCGTCCCCCCGGTCATCACCAAGCTGCCAACCCGCACGCGTGCGAAGCGGGGTATCCCGTCGCGCCTGGTGGTGTTGCAGCCCAAGGTGCGCAAAGGCGCGGCCTACCCGATCGGCATGGAAATCACGCTCGGCCGTGCCACCACGTGCGCCATCGGCTTGCCTGACGACACGTTCGCCTCGCAGTTGCACACCCGTGTGTTCCGCCGCGACGGCGAGGTGTGGGCCGAAGACCTGGGCAGCACGAACGGCACCCACGTCAACGGCGGCCGTCTGACCACCGCCCACATGCTCTCGATCGGCGATCGGCTGCAGATCGGCAGCACGATCTTCGAGGCACAGTGAGGCAACCGTGGACCAACTGACTTCCACACCTGCCCTCGCGTGGGGCGCCGCCACTGACGTGGGCCGCGTGCGCACCGAGAACGAGGACGCGTTCGTTACCGAGCCGATGATCTTTGCCGTCGCCGACGGGATGGGTGGCCATCAGGCCGGCGAAGTCGCCAGCGCGATCGCTGCCACCACGTTGCGCGACCGCCTTTCCGAAGGCGCCTCGTCCGTGGACGTTGCCGAGGCCGCCGTGGTCGAAGCCAACGCGGCCATCTTCCAAGCGGCCCACCACAACCTCGACCAGCGCGGGATGGGCACCACCATCACCGCGATCGTCGTGTTGGCCGATCAGGGCAGCGGGGCGCGATTGGCGGTACTGAACGTCGGCGACAGCCGCACGTACGTGCTGCGCAATGGTCGCCTGCGCCGGGTGACGCTCGACCACAGCTACGTACAGGAACTGGTGTCCACCGGGCACATCACCGAGGCCGAGGCGCGCAACCACCCGCGGCGCAACATCGTCACTCGCGCACTCGGTATCGAGCCGAACGTGCGCGTCGACAAGTTCGTGCTGCCGTTCGTGCGCGGCGATCGTTTCGTGCTCTGCAGCGATGGTCTGGTGGACGAAGTCGATGATCAAGAGATTGCGGCGGTGTTGGCCATCCACGCGTCGCCACAGGCCGCTGCCGAAGGTCTGGTCGCCGCGGCGAACCACAACGGTGGTCGCGACAACATAACGGTCGTGGTGATCGACTCGCTGGAAGGTGCACCGCCGCCGGCCGACTCGGCCGACCTCGAAATCGACCTCGCATGGGGCGAGATCGAGCAGCCCGACCGCCTCATCGACGCCGAGGCAGGCGCGGCCGAGATCGCAGAACCGGCAGTGCTCCCCGACGGCCTCGACGCCCTCCCGTCGGCTCCGGCTGCCGCGCCTGAGCGTCGCCGGTTCACCAAGGGAATGTTGTTGTTCGCCATCAGCCTGGCCGCCATTGTCGTGCTGACGGTGACGCTGTTGTTGGTGGTGGGCAACGACTCCCAGGACGCGCCACCGACGTCCAGTACGAGCCCCAACACCGCTACGACCGGCGGATGACACGATGACGCAGCCGTCGCCGCTCGCGGCAGCTCGCCGTCGCAGCGAGCTCGGCCTCGTGCTGATGGCGGCGGGAATTTGCGCCGTCGGCTATGTGCTCGCATCGTTCGGTAAGAACGCAACGATGCCGGCGACGATCGTGCCGTTCCTCGTCGCGCTGCTGGCGATGCTCATCGCGGCCAATGTCGCCACTCGGTTCCTGGCACGCGGTGCGGACGCCACGCTGTTGCCGATCGCCGTGCTGCTGCACGGTATTGGGTACGTGATGATCGCTCGGCTCAGCGACCGACGTGCGGCATTGCAGACCACGTGGTCGTTCATCGCCGTCGTGGCCTTTGTGGCCACGCTGCTGCTCGTGCAACGGCCGCCCGACCTCGCTCGCTACAAGTGGACGTTCCTCTTCCTCGGTGCGGGCGCGCTGATGGCGCCGTTGGTACCGGGGCTGGGCACCAGCGTTGGTGGTGCGCGGATCTGGGTGTCGATCGGGCCGATCCACATCCAGCCCGGTGAGTTCGCCAAGATCGCCCTGGCCCTGTTCTTCGCCGCCTATCTCGCCGACACGCGTGAACTGATCGCCGCCGGCACTCGCAAGCTCGGTCCATTGCGGATTCCTGAGATGCGCTATCTGCTGCCGATCACGGGGGCGTGGGCATTCGCCGTCGCCGTGATGGTCGCCGAAAAAGACCTCGGCTCGGCATTGCTGTTCTTCACCTTGTTCACCGTGATGATGTGGGTTGCCACCGAGCGGGCCGTGTTCCTGGTGCTCGGAGTGCTGCTGTTCGCGATCGCCGCGTACATCGCGTGGCGGTTGTTCCCTGTGGTGCGGCTGCGAGTCGACCTCTGGCGCAACCCCTGGATCCAGTACGAGGGCAAGGGCTATCAACCAGCGCAGGCGATGTATGCGTTCGCCAACGGTGGTGTGGGCGGCACGGGGCTGGGTTTGGGCAGCCCCAACAAGATTCCCGCAGCGAGCACCGACTACGTGTACGCCGCGATCGGTGAAGAGATGGGGCTCGTCGGCGCCACGGCGATCATCATCGCCTTCCTGCTATTGCTGGGGGCCGGTCTGCGGATCGCCGTCCGCGCCGAGCGAGCGTTCGAGAAGTTGCTCGCCACGGGCCTCACCACGATCATCGCGATGCAGGCATTCATCATCATCGGCGGGGTGTTGCGGCTGATTCCGCTCACGGGAATCACGCTCCCGTTCGTCAGCTACGGCGGTAGCAGTCTGCTGTCGAACTACGTGCTGCTGGCGATCCTGTTGCGCATCAGCGATTCAGGTGCCCGTCAACGCGGCGATGTGCCCGACGAACTGACGATCAGCGAGCGACTGGAGGCCCGTCGTCTGCGACGCGCCACGCCGGGCGCCCAGCCGGGCGAGCAGGTCGACGCGTGAACGGTCAGATCCGCAAACTCGTCGCCGGTCTGCTGGTGCTGTACGTGTTGCTGTTCGCGGCGCTGAACTTCACACAGGTCGTGCGCAAGGACGCACTCAATGAAGACCCGAAGAACAACCGTCAGACGATCCGCGACTTCAACCGACCCCGTGGCGAGATCGTCACGGCCGACGGGGTGGTGGTGGCCCAGAGCGTGGCCTCGGTGGGCGACGACCAGTACAAGTACCAGCGGACGTACCCCAGCGGCGATCTGTTCAGCGGTGTCACCGGCTACTACACGTACGCGTTCGGCAGTACGCAACTGGAGCGCACGCAGTCGGACGTGCTGATGGGTGACACCCCGTCGCAGAAGGTGCAGTCGGTCTTTGGCGGGTCGGTCAACACCGGCAAGGTGCAGCTCACGTTGCGGGCCGATGTGCAGCAGGCTGCCGCCGACGCGCTCGGCACACACGAGGGTTCGGTGGTGGTCATGGACCCCACCACCGGGGCGATCATCGCAATGGTCAGCTACCCGCGCTACGACGCCAACGCCGTCGCCACGCACGATACGAAGCAGGCCGAGGACGTACTGAACTTCCTCGGTGCGTACCCCGGTAAGCCGTTGTTGAACAACGCCTACCAGGAGAACTACATGCCTGGTTCCAGCTTCAAGATCATCACCACGGGGATCGCGTTGGAGGACGGTGTTGCCACACTCGATCGCACCTGGCCCAACGAGACGGAGTGGGTGCCGCCGCAGACCAACGACCCGATCCAGAACTACTCGGGTCATGTCTGCGGTGGCGCGATGGCCGAGGTGTTCTATCGCAGCTGCAACATCCCGTTCGCCCAACTCGCGTCCGAACTGGGGCCGGAGAAGATGAGCAACGGTGTCCGCGCGTGGGGTATCGGCGAGAAGGTGCCGATCGACCTGCCCGGCGCGGCGTCCAGCTCGTTCTGCGGCAACGTCTCGCCGTGCGACGCGTCGTTCTTCACACGTCAGTTGCCGTTGCTCGCCATCGGCGGGTTCGGCCAAGGGAACACGTTGATGGTGCCGTTGCAGATGTGCATGGTGGCGTCCACGGTCGCCAACGGTGGACGGATGATGAAGCCCTACGTCGTCGACGCGACGCTCGATCACGGCGGCAAGGTGCTGCAGCGCAGTTCACCGACGGTGTGGAAGACACCCATCGGAGCCGGGACCGCCGCGACGTTGAACACGTTGATGGTGGGTGTGGTGAACAAGGGCACCGGTAAGCCGATGCAGTTGGCCAACGGTGTGCAGGCCGCGGCCAAGACCGGTACGGCGCAGTTGAACGCCACGGGTCAGCCGCAGCGTTCGCATGCCTGGATCGTCGGCTTCGCTCCTGCGGCGGCGCCGCGGTACGCGATTGCCGTCATGCTGAAGGGCACCACCGACGAGATCAGCGCAGGTACCGGCGGTCGCCTTGCCGGCCCCATCGCCAAGCAGGTCCTCGACTTCTTGTTCGTGAGCGAGCAGCAGTGATCACTCGGCGCAACCCCAGTGACCCCACTTCCACAAGCCCTGTCGGTAACCTCGGTGAGCGATTCGGCCAAGAGAGGCAGCAGTGACCGGTAAGCCAGAGCGGACGGTACTCAACGACCGCTACGAGATTCAGCAGCGCATCGGGCGCGGCGGCATGGCCGACGTGTTCCTCGCGCGCGATCTCTTGCTCGACCGGCCCGTTGCGATCAAGGTGCTGTTCCCCGAGTTCGCGATCGACCCGAACTTCGTCGAGCGTTTCCGCCGTGAAGCGCAGTCGGCCGCCAACCTCAACCACCCGAACATTGTCGGCGTGTACGACTGGGGTCAGTACGCGAACACGTACTTCATGGCGATGGAGTACGTGCAGGGTCGCACGCTCGCCGACATCCTGCGCGCCAACGGCCACGTGAACTCGCATCAGGCGGCCGAGATCGCCAGCGAGGTTGCGGCAGCGCTCGGGTTCGCGCATCGCAACGGTGTGGTGCACCGCGACATCAAGCCGGCCAACATCCTCATCGGAACCGGCGGTCAGGTGAAGGTTGCCGACTTCGGTATCGCGCGTGCGATGAACGCTCCTACCGAGAGCAACCTCACGCAAGCCGGGTCGGTGATGGGCACCGCCACGTACTTCTCTCCCGAGCAGGCGCAGGGCGCGCAACCCGACCCGCGCAGCGATCTGTACTCACTGGGCATCGTGCTCTACGAGATGATCGCCGGCCGCCCGCCGTTCAGCGGCGAGAACCCGGTCAGCATCGCCTACAAGCAGGTGCACGAACTGCCGCAGCCGCTGAACCAACTGGTGGCCGATGTGCCCAAGTCGTTCGAGGCGATCGTCGCCAAACTGTTGGCCAAACGACCCGATGTGCGCTACCCCACGGCCGAGGCGGTACGCGACGACCTGCGCCGCTTCCGCAGCGGTGAACCGGTGATGGCCCTCGCCGCCGTGATGGGCGCGGCCGCGGCCGCCGGCAACGGCAACGGTGCAACTGTCGGACCGAACACGGGATCCACCACGGCCGTGCCGCGGACCACCGCCAACCCGCAGACGGCGCCGCAACAACGCGCGGCCCAGGCCACCGGCACCGTCGCGATGCCGCGTACGGGTGGTGTCCCCCAGCAGGGTGGTCGTGGCGGTCAGTTCCCCGACCAGCGCCAACCGGGCGCTCTGGGCGGTGGCCTCTACGCCGTCATCGGGTTCCTTGCCCTCGTCGCGTTGGTGGTCGGCGGCATCGTGCTGTTCAACGTGTTGTCGAAGGACAGTCAGCCCAGCAGCTTCGGTATGCCGGATGTGGTCAACCAGCAACTCGAGGTGGGTACACAGACCCTCACCGACAAGGGCCTGGAGGTCACGTCGGAGCCGGAGGTCAACGCCAACTTCGCGAAGGGCGCGATCGTGCGCACCGACCCGCTGGCGGGTGTGGTCGTGCAGCGTGGTCAGACCGTCAAGGTGTACTTCAACCCGGCCGACACACCGTTCAAGTTGCCCGACCTCGGGCACATCAAGCAGCAGGACGCGATCGACACGCTCACGGGTCTCGGCCTGATCGTCGACCCGACGATCATCACCGAGACCAACCCCGACTACGACCCAGGCACGGTCGTGCGCACCGACCCGGCTGCCGGCAGTCAGGTCAGCCAGGGCGACACCGTCAAGATCGTGATCTCGGCGGCACCGGGCGATGCGGTGGTGCCGTCGACGGCGAGTATGACGCAGGCCTCGGCCAAGACCCTGCTGGAAGGCACCGACTACGGCTTCGTGGTCACGGTGACACCCGAGCCCAGCGGCAGCGTTCCCGCCGGTACGGTCACCCGCACCGACCCGCCGGCCACCACGTTGGTGAAGAAGGGCGACCCGATCACGTTGTACGTCTCCAGCGGCCCGGCCCCGGTCGTCGTGCCGCCGGTGGCGGGCCTCACCGAGACCGCCGCTCGCGGCCAGTTGCTCGCGGTCGGACTCCAAGCGCAGGTGGTGTATCAGGATGTTCCTGCCGGCAACGCCTCAGATGGCCGTGTGATCTCACAGACCCCGTCCTCACCGACTCCGGTGCCGTTGGGGAGCACTGTGAAGTTGATCGTCGGCCGTGCCGTGGCGGCCACCACGACCACGGCGTCACCGACGACGACGACGCCAGCGACCACGACGACGGTGCCGACGTCGCCAGCGCCGTGACGCGTCAGTTGGTGCGCGCGAGGAAGTTGCGCAGCAGGTCGTGACCTGCGCCGGTGAGGATGCTCTCCGGGTGGAACTGGACACCCTCGATCGGCAGCGTGCGATGGCGCACACCCATCACGATGTCGCCGCAGTGGGCGGTGACCTCCAGGCAGGCAGGCATCGTCGCCGGGTCGATCACCAGGCTGTGGTAGCGCGTGGCAGTGAGTGGGTTGGGGAGCCCGGCGAACACACCCACTCCCGAGTGCTCGACCGGGGAGGTCTTGCCGTGCATCAGGCTGGGCGCACGCACGATCGCTCCGCCGAACACATGGCCGATCGCCTGGTGTCCCAGGCACACACCCAGCACTGGGATACCGAGTTCGGCGAAGGCCGGGATTGCGGCGCAGAGAATGCCCGCGTCCTCCGGTCGGCCGGGCCCGGGTGACAGCAGCACGGCGTCGGGTGCCATGGCGACGGCCTCGGCGACAGTGAGTTGATCGTTGCGAACGACGATCGGCTCGGCTCCCAACTCACCCAGGTACTGGACCAAGTTGTAGACGAAGCTGTCGTAGCTGTCGATCACGAGCACTCGCGGCATTCAGGAAGCCTTGCCGCTCGATGGAGGCATTGTCGAATGCATTGTGAGGCCTACACTGTCGCCCGTGGCACCCCCGAAACGTACGACAACCGGCAGAGTGACGCCCAAGGGCACCAAGCCGGGGCAGGTCACCGCGATGGCCAAGGAAGCAGCGCACCACGAGAGCTCCATCTCGCAGTCGTCGCGCTACACCCCGCCGACGCCCAAGGAGTACTACGAGAGCCCGAAGTGGATCCCGATCATGATGGCCGTGTTCATCGGCCTCGGCGTGGTCTCGATCATTCTGCGCTACGTGGTGCCGGCGTTCGAGAACACCAACACACCGGTGCTCATCGGTCTGGTGTTCATGCTCGCTGGGTTGTTCACCGCCACCAAGTGGCGCTAGCGGCCTTCGGGCTGCCTGTGTACGAACGGCTTACACGGCTGTAGTTACGCCACTGTTTGTCCACAGGCTGGGGACAACTCACTCGAAGACGGGTGCCACCACGGTCATGTCCTCGAGACAATGGCGCGGCGGCGGCGGGTCTTCATCCGGGGCCAACAACATCTTCAGCTCCAGCCCACACACGGTGCAGCGGTAGCGGACGTTGATCTTGCGCATCTCACCAGTAGGTGGCGGTGGTGGCAGCGGAGTGGTGAAGCTGCGCAGCATTCCTATACCGGTTTTCCACAGGAGCCAGCCGCCGAGGATGCCGACGGCAACCCAGATGATGGTGGAGAACAGAGGCACAAGTGCAGGCTAGTGGCCGCGCGGCGGGCTCAGCCCGGCCGTTCAGCCCAGGCGTTCGATGAGCGTCGCGTTGGCCATGCCGCCGCCCTCGCACATCGTCTGCAGGCCGTAGCGACCGCCGGTGCGCTCGAGTTCGCACAGCAGCGTGGTCATCAGACGGGTGCCGCTGGCACCGAGTGGGTGCCCCAGGGCGATCGCGCCGCCGTTGACGTTCACCTTCGCCATGTCCGGGTGGATCTCCTTCTCCCAGGCCAGCACGACCGAGGCGAAGGCCTCGTTGATCTCGACCAGGTCGATGTCGTCGATGGTCAGCCCGGCGCGGGCCAGGATCTTCTTCGTCGCCGGGATCGGGGCGGTGAGCATCATGCGCGGGTCGTCGCCGGCCAGTGAGAAGTTGACGAAACGGGCACGCGGGGTGAGACCCAACTGCTTGGCCTTCTCCTCGCTCATGATCAGCATCGCCGACGCGCCGTCGGTGATCTGCGACGAGTTTCCGGCCGTGACGCGACCGCCCTCTTCGACCGTGCGGAACGCCGGCTTCAACGCGCCGAGGCTCTCGCGTGTGGTCTCGCGCAGGCCCTCGTCCTGGGTGACCATCGAACCGTCGGCCCCGATCAGCGGGAGGATCTCACGCTCGAAGCGGCCTTCGTCGGTGGCGCGGCGGGCATATGCCTGTGAGCGCACGCCGAAGCCGTCGAGATCGTCGCGGGTGAGGCCCCACTTGTCGGCGATCAGTTCGGCGGAGATGCCCTGCGGCACGAGGCCACCATGGGGGGCGTACCGCGCGCCGACGGCCGGGCCGAACGGGAAGCCGAACTTGCCATCAGCCATCGACGAACCCATCGGCACGCGGGTCATCACTTCCACACCGGCCGCGACCACGATGTCGTAGGCGCCGGCGATGACGCCCTGGGCCGCGAAGTGAGCGGCCTGCTGGCTGCTCCCGCACTGGCGATCGATGGTGGTGCCCGGCACTTCCTCTGGCCAACCGGCGGCGAGCACCGCGTTGCGCCCGATGTTGGTGGACTGCTCACCCACCTGCATCACGCAGCCCATGATCACATCGTCGATCAGGCCGGGGTCGATACCCGTGCGCTGCTGCAGCGCCTTCAGGGTCTCGGCGGCCAGGTCGACCGGGTGCCAGTCTTTGAGCTTGCCGTTGCGGCGTCCGAGGGGGGTACGAATGGCGTCGACGATGACTGCAGTGATCACGGGGGCTCCTTACGCAGGCGAACCCCCTGATTCTGTCGAATCTGACACGTGCTCCCGTAATCGGAAACGGTGCGTCAGCTGATTTTGCTCCAGACACGTTGCAGCGCGGCGATGTCGGTGTCGGTGAGTCGCTGGGCGAAGTGCTGCTGCACCAGTCGCCGGTAGGTGATGTTTGCATCGCGCCACGCGTAGCGGCCGTTGTTGGTCATCGAGACAGTGACTGCCCGGCGATCATCGGGCAGGGGTGTGTGCTTGCGCTTGAGATACCCGTCGTCGGTCATCCGGTCGATCCGCCGCGACAAGCTGGAGGGCACCTCGTCGAGTACCTCGCGCAGTTCGTGCACGCGCATCGAGCCGCCCGCCGCGCGTACGGCGGTGAGCACGTCGAACCACGCCAGCGGCAGGTCGTGCTCGTCCATCAGCGTCTGTTCGATCTTGCGTTGCAGACCGGTGGAGATGGTGCAGAACTGACGCCACAGCGCGATGCGCTCGGCATCCAACCGGGGCATCTAGTTGGTGGCCTTCAGCGCGGCGCCGAATGCGGCGAGGGCGAGATCGATCTCACGTTCGCTGACCACGAGCGGTGGCATCCAGCGCAGCACCTTCCCATAGGTGCCAGCGTTCATCAGGATCAGACGTCCCTCCTGGAGGCAGTGCTGGGTGACCGCGGCGACGCGGGCGGCGTCATCGAACTCGGTGCCCACCATCAACCCCAGGCCGCGCACCTGGGTGATCGTGGGGTGCTGGAGCTGTAGTTCGCAGATGCCGTCCTGCAGTTGCTTGCCGCGTGCGTTCACATTGGCCAGGAACTCGGGGTCGGTCATCAGTTCGATCGTGGCCAGCGCCGCCGCGCAGCCCATCGGGTTACCGCCGTAGGTGCCGCCGTGACTGCCCTTGGGCCACTTGTCGTCGAGGTCGCGGCGAGTACCGAGTGCGGCGAACGGGAAGCCACTGGCGATGCCCTTGGCCATGCAGATGATGTCGGGTTCGATGCCGTAGTGCTCGACCGCGAACATCCGGCCGGTACGCCCGAACCCGCTCTGCACCTCGTCGGCGATGAACAGGATTCCGTGTTGCCGGCAACGCTCGACGAGTCCGTGGATGAACGCTGCGGGAGCCGGAATGTACCCACCCTCGCCGAGGACCGGTTCGAGGATCACGGCAGCGGTTTCCTCGGGTGCAGTCATCGACTTCAGCAGATGGTCGAAACCCCACAGCGCCTTGGCCACTTCAGCGTCCTGGTCGGCGGCGAGTGGGTCGGGGTACGGCGCCACGAACACACCGGCGGGCAGTGGGGCGTGGCCGGCGCGATAGCCGGTCTTGCTGGTGGTCATCGCCATCGCCATGTGCGTGCGTCCGTGGAAGCTGCCGCTGAACACCACGGTGTGCGGACGCTTGGTGGCCTGCTTCGCCAACTTCACCGCAGCCTCGGTGATCTCGGCACCGGAGTTGGCGAAGAAGAACGTGTCGATCGCGCCGGGTGCGAGTTCCGCCAACTTCGCCGCGAGGGGCTCGAGCAGATCGTGGCGGAACACGTTGACCTGCGCGTGGATGAAACGCTGTGCCTGGGCCGCGATAGCGGCAGCGACCTTCGGGTGCGCGTGGCCGGTGGAGTTCACTGCGATGCCGGCGGCGAAGTCGAGGTACTCCTCGCCCGTGGTCGTGGTGACCCAGCAACCCTTACCGTGTGAGACCTCGAGCGGGGTGACGGAGAACCACACCCCCGAGAGGTGCGACGTCGTGGTCATGGCATCAGCCTAGAACTCGCAGCACGGTGCCATCCGCGCCAACCGCGCAGTGAGAGTCGAAGGTCCCTGACCTGCTGTGCACCGCCGGTCACATACTGAGGCCATGACTGACACTTGGTCGAGGAAGTTGGCGGTCGCAGTTGTCGTGGCTGCGACGCTCACCGCATGCTCGTCCTCACGCGACGGGTTGGCGACCACGACCGTGGCGTCGGAATCGTCGTCGTCGACCACGACGGTCGTCGACGGCCCGACGACCTCGGCGCCATCGGTGACCGACGCGGTAACGGTGCCCGTCTCGGCGACTCCCGCGCCCAGCACCACGACTGCCGGGCCGCGACCGGACGCGGTCACCATCGTGTCGGCCGGCAGTAGCGGTGGCTCCGGTGAGATCGAGGTCATTTGGAATGCTGCTAGCGGTGCCACCAGTTACCGCGTGTATCGCGCCACCGCCGCCGGTGGTCCGTTCATCATCATGGCGACGGTCAACATCGTCACCGGCGATGCCACGGTGCACAGTGGCGTGGTGAACGTCTACGGCGACAGCCAGAACTTCTGGCCGCGCCCCTATCACGGCACTGGTATGTCGGCCACGTTCCACTACGTCGAGCTCGACATCGGGGGTGGGCCGCACATCTACTACCGCGTCGTCGCGTTCAACAGCAACGGGCACGGTCCTACGGGCGCCACCGTGTGCGCGCAGATCTACAGTCAACCGGCCTGCTGAGCAGCCTCAGGTGGCGGTGAGTTCGGCGGCAAGCCCGGTTGAGGGTGCATTACTCAGATTTCAGGAACCACAAGATGGAGGGGGTGGTAGTAGGCCACTCAATCACACGGAGGGGACGGTCGCAGTGTGGGCCACGGGCCGGGCAGCGGAGGCGCACGAGGTGATGGTTGCGTTGCTGGTCCGGGATGTGGTCAGGTCAGCGCATCGTCGTTCAGGATCTGGCGGCCGTAGGGGGTCCCGCGTCGCGCGTGGTGAGCACGTCGAATGAGCACCCGCTGGGCGGTCTACTTGTACGGGAACACGGCCTCGATGCGCGGCCCGACGCTGCTCCAGAACACCTTGTACGGGTAGCGATCAGGCACCGGGAACCGGAAGACAATGCCGTTATCGGTGCGCACCGCCGCCGACATGGACTGAGCGAGCGAAGGGTTCTGGCCGATCAGTTCGCACGCCGCCAGGACTGCGTTGTACAGGGATGCGTCGGTAGCTTCCAGGTCGTTCAGCTGCTCGTCCGCAACCTCGGTGTACTCGAGTTCGGGGCTGAGTTCAGGCGAGCTCACTCAGCGCGGCGCCGGCGCTTGCGGACGGTACCAGAGGCAGCAGCCCGGGCGAGAAGGTCCCGGAGCTCCGGGGTCTGATCGTATTCGAGCTGCGCCTCGGTGGTGATCTTGGCGGGGAGTAGCAAGATGCTGCCGTCCGAGTTCTCCTGCATAGCAAACATCTGTTCCGGGTGGCCAGGCAGTACCACCCGACTGCGGGCGTCGGTCTCAATGAGTGTCATGGTGGTTACTGTACCGCGCTTGCCCACAATGGGCAACTGTTCAACGTGGGATCTTGGGCATACGTCACCCGGCCTGCTGAGCAGCCTCAGGTGGCGGTGAGTTCGGCAGCCTTGGCGAGGGCGGTGTCCCAGCTGGCGTGTTCGGCGAGTAGCGCGCGAAACGGCATCACCATGCGCGGCAGGCCCACGCCGAGCACTCCGCGGAGGCGGCCGTTGTAGCCGTACAACGCAGCGAACTTGCCGTCGGTGCTGCCGGTGAACACATGCACCTCGTCGTCGCCGTGGGCGCGGCCGATGAACTGGAGGCGGGTGTCGAACTGATCGCTCCAGAAGAACGGCACCGACTCGAACGCCGTACCGGCCTCGCCACGCGACCAGGCCAGCAGGTTCATCGCGGCGGCAGCGCCCTGCTCGGCGGCGTT